>NZ_QJRK01000032.1:0-82930 GCF_003205245.1 Pseudomonas sp. MB-090624
GCCCAACCGACCCCAACAAGTCCGGTCCTGTGGTAGGCCCGCGCGGAAACCTTCGCGACTCGCATGGCCTGCAAGACACCGCCGTATCGCCCTTGGGCAACACCTTCGCTCTGCACAACCCGTGCGTGATGTTCCAGTACAGCCGCGCAACCGGCTTCTAAACCGAGAGGATTCAAATATGGGCGTTCGCCTGATCGCAAAAGACGTCGATGCCGAGGCATACGCGACGGAATACTCGGCGCCTGTTCGCCGCGCGCTGGAAATGATCCACTTCACCAACGTCAGTCAGTCCAAGGCTGCACGCAACTATGCGCCCGGCAAGGCGCAGGGCATTGTTGTGGGGGCGCCTGTGGCCTCAGCTGACCGCATCACCTGCAACGGCCTGACCAACTTCATCCAGTCGGGCATCCAAGAGCCATCCGCAATCACCTTCTTCATGATCGCAAGGTCTGGTGATTCGAATACCAGCGGCGCTACGCGTCCTGGATTTCTGGGAACCTTCGATGGCCTTGCGGCTGACGGCGGCGCATCCGACGGTTTTGCGCTGTTTTTCAGCGGAGCCAATGCAATTTCGGTCAACGCCTGCTACGGCAACACCGCTTCGGACAAAGTTTTCCCGCGGGCGACGCTTGTCTCCCAGGACGCTGCCAACTGGGCGCTTTACAGCGCCGTGATCAGTGCCGCCGGTATCGTCTTCAGCGACCTGACCAACAATCGTACCACTACGCAATCCGCCACCGGCGGCCTGCCGCGCCGACCTACTACGAATAAGATCCGCATCGGCAGCCTGTTCACCCCGAGCGGATTCACCGGGTCGTGCGATATCGCCGCTGTTCAGTTGCACTCTGCCGTTCTGACCGCAGAAGAGCAGGCCCTGACCGTTGCTGACCTGCGCGCCTACGCTGCACGCAAGGGGATCAGAGTATGAGCATGTCGCTTTGGGAGTTGGCCGCTACGCCGTTGAGCGAAGGTCAAGCGGCCGATGCGGTCAAGGAACCGATCAACCTACCGTTCGAAAAATGGCTCAAGGGCCAGCTCAAGCAAAGAAAGCTGGCACTACCTCAATTCCTGCGGGATGCCAGCAACGGCGAGTACCTGAACGCGGCAGTTCAGACTCTTTACCAAGCCTGGTTGGCTGAACATGCGCCCGGGTAGCCGGGCACGCGCTCGCTGCGCAAGCATCATGGAGCGGCAGGCAAACCGACGCGCAGCCATCCGCCTGTGCCGTCCTGGTGATCCGTTCCGTGACCTGATGATGGAATGCTACAGGTCGGACCGACGCACCTGTTGCGAGCAAATCGCACTAAGCAGGCCACTGCCATGAATGCAACTCGCCCTAGTCTCCAGCCCGCCCAGCGCGGGCTTTTTTTCGCCTGGAGAAAACCTATGACCACACCCCGCGGCGTCCGCAATAACAACCCAGGGAACATCGATTACAACCCGCGCAACGCCTGGCAGGGGCAACTGGGCCTCGAGGTAGGCGTAGCCAAGCCGCGCTTCGCCCGCTTCGACCATCCAGAGAACGGCATTCGCGCCCTGGGCAAGCTGCTGCTCAACTACCGGGGTAAGGATGGGATGCCCGGCGTTGGTCGGGCTGGTATCGACACCCCGCTGGAGTTCATCAACCGGTGGGCGCCGGCGAGTGAGAACGACACCAATGCCTATGCCCAAGCCATCGCCAAGCGCCTGGGAGTCGGCGTGCGCGACTCGATCGATATCTCCAAGCCGCAGATCCTGCGCGAGCTGGTGGTGGGCATCATCGTGCACGAGAACGGCACCAATCCGTATCCGTCGACGCTGATCGATGAGGGCATCAGGCGGGCCCTGGCATGAACGCCGCGCTTGTAGCGCTGAAGGCCATACCGCTGTGGCTGGTGCTGGCCCTGGCCGCCGCCGGCGTAATCTGGTGGCAGCACGGCCAGATACAGGATGCTCGCGCCGATGTCGCGGCTTTGGCCGAGGAGGCAGGTGCTTGCCAGGCGGCCCGAGACAACCTGGTTGCCCTGACGACTGAGCAAGGCAAGGCGCTGGGCGACCTGCAGCTGGCGATCAGGCAACGCCAGGCCGCCGCCGAAAAGGCTGTAGCCGATGCGCGTGCCAGCGCCCAGGCCGACTACCAAGCCGCCAACCGGCTGCAGCAGGAGCGCACCGGAGGCGACCAGTGCACGGCTGCCACCTCGATCATCGACAAGGAGCTTGGCTTATGACCATTGTAAGCCGATCCCTGCAAGGGGCGGGGGTGCTCGCAGGCTTTCTCCTGCTTGCAGGCTGCGCAAGCCATGTCGAGCCAGAGGTGCGCACCGTGCGCGTCGAGGTGCCAGTGCAGGTGCCGTGCCGAGCGCCGGAGGTGGCGGTTCCGGCCTGGGCGGCTACCAGCCTGCGCAAGACCGACAGCTTAGAGGTAAAAGTGAGGGCGCTGTTGGCGGAGCGGCGGCAGCGGATCGGGTACGAGCGGGAGATCGTGGCTGCTAATGCAGCATGCCGCTGATCACTCTTCTGATTGATCAGCGTTAGCCTGCTTTTTGGTTTGCAAAAGGGCTTTCGCGTATACGTTGCCAAGCGCTTCTATCGTTTCGCGATCAAATTTTACGTCTTCTGGATGTACTTCGGGAATGCTCATAGGAGCTCGGTTCGCGAATGGCCCTAATAGCTTTAGTATCGATAGCTGATTCTGAAGCGCGTCCCAAGCCAGCGTGATAGTGCGTAACGCCCGCTCAGCTGAAAAGCTCTGGGTCGGTTGACTCACAATTCCATTTTTGAACCCGACATATAGAGAGTTATTTTTCAGGTCATTCCGGAAGTCGGGGGCTGTTCCAGCTGCACCGATCATGCTCTCCGCCGCGTTCGGATCAAAGCCAGCGCAGAAAACGATACTGTTTATCGTCTCGGCGATCAGCTTCTGTTTGTGATCTCGCAATCTTCGCTCAAGTTTTTTGAAATCTACGGGATGCCCGGCAAGTATTCTTGTGCCGGCCGCCTGCAACATGAGCGTTTTAGCTATTTCTTCACGCGCAAGATGCGCAAGCGCGAACGCGCGAGCATTAGCCTCGTTGTCATAAAGGATCTGAGACTCTCTGATGAGAGAGGCGGCATTAGTTAGAAGCGCGTCGATGTAGGCATCGATTTGCTCAAGTGAAAATGCCATGAAACCGCTCCTTTTGGCTGTTAAGGTCCGGCTGCCGGAATCGCACGCGCCCGGCGGCCTAGCTTTACACCTTCGCTAAAACGATAGCGGCGATGAGACCCAGCACAACAGCGGTCACCGGATCGAGCCCGAAGGAGCAAAGCCCCCAGACTACGCCACCAAACGCCGTGAGGCGTTTAGGTAAAGCTGCTGAACCAGCCTGATTCATAACACCCATAGGGCGTCCTCCTCTAGCTGTTTCTCCAGGTCTCATGTAGCAGTTGGCGAGGAGGTTCAGACTTCGCTGCCTGTTGTTTCTTTTCACCAGAGTCCGGCGGCAGCGTCCCAACTGGACGGTTGCAGGGCAAAGCAAGGCTTCGCATCCTGGCATCTTGCAATGGCGCGACGATATCAGTAAGCCGCGCCGGCTGTCGATCATCTTCTCGCTTGAATGGCCTGAATCCGTGCAGCGAGATCGGCTGTCAATTGATGGAGGTCATTTGCGAAATACCTAATATGCCGGATGTGCGCTAGGTCGAATGGCACGTCCCCGCCACTTTGTGTGATCAGGATAACCTCTTTTCCCAGCGCATGAGCCACCCCGATTTCGTAGAACACATTAGGATTTCGGTTCGTACAGTCGCAGACCACAATTGAAGATCTGTCGATCAGGTCAACAACGTCCTGGATGATTGCGTGATTTTCCCAAATATCATCCGCTCGGTGGCAGCGCATCTGGTTGTTAGACGCAGCAGTCTGAATCGCATTGTAGACCCCGCCGAATCCAGCAAACGGCATCATCGCGCTTAATAGATCCTGCTCTACAATTTGAGGTGCGCGTAATTGGAATACTTTGGGTGTACGGTCGGGCCTGTTGACTTCCGTTGCCACAACCTTATAGAGATCTGCTCTCGGTACCCGCCAATGGCTGTGCTCAAATGGCGTGAAGCCGCGTGTAGGCATGGGAATGTCAAGTTCTGCAGCGAGACGTACCACCTCCTCATGAGGAATGGGAGGTACGTTCGGTTCGTAATGGTATTGGATGCTCAAATCCCGACCGGATCTGGTGACAGCTGTGATGGTACCGACCCTGGCGAACTGAGCCTCGTCCCGTCTCGTTTCCTCGACGAACAAAGCAGGAATGCGGGTCAGGAGGTCAAAATTTATAGATCCATCAGCAAGCCTCAACGCATGGTCAGCTGCGTCTATGTAGACACGGTCGTGAGTTACCGCATCTCGACGGCCGCTCCAGCCGCCGTACCGCACCAAGAGATTATACAAGCCTGCCTCCTGCCCACTCGCCGCTGCTATGAAGGCTGTCATAACACTGGCATTTCTCAGCCAAAACAGCCCAATTTGACACAAAAAAGGCACTTGCGATTATCGCTAAGTGCCTGATTTGTAAGGATAATTTGGTGGAGCCGGGGGGATTTGAACCCCCGTCCGCCAGTACTCCGCTGTCGGTACTACATGCTTAGCCGTGTCTACTGATTTAATCCGCAGCCGCCCGACGGGCAGGGTGCTTTGGATGAGTTGTGTAAGTTTTAGTCACTTCGCCCACAACGTGCTACGCGACGATCCTGTTCTGTATGACAATCAGTTCGGGTTTACAGGCATCCCCTAGTGATTGCTGGAGCCGAAGCTACCAGAAGCAACGGGTCAAGAGGACTGCTTACGCAGCCAGCTTGTACTCCGCGCCGAAGGTTTCGTCATTGGCAACTATAGAAGTTGCAACAGTGGATTTACGAGTTCTGTTACCAACTCGGCATGCACCTAGAGTTTCGCTACCGGCGTCGAATCCTAATCGGCCCCTACACTAGCTCTTGGCTAACGCACCTTACGGCACGTGAGCAGGAGTATACGCCATTGTGCGGGCGACGTCGACAGCTGGTCCTGTCGCCCGCCCAGGGCTTAGGCGCCGCCGCTGCCCGAACCGCTGCCTTTCTCGGTTTTTTCCAGGCGCTCCAGCACTTTGCTGGTGATGGCGATGCATTCCTTGGTGTCACCCGAGGCCTGGGCAGCCTTGGCTTTGTCGACGTGCTCGGTCACGGCTTTGTCCAGGCCTTCGGAGGTGGCGCCGGCGGTGGCCATGCTGTCGTCGATTTTTTGCAGGTTGATGGCGCACAGGTCGTCAGCAGCGAACACCGGCGAAGCCAGCAGGGTAGCGGCCGCGAACAGGGCCGAAAGCGCGGTACCTTTCATGGGAGTCTCCTCTGGGGCCTCGGGAAGGTGGGCCTAAAGGATGGACCTTGGCAGTTTTGCAAGGGTTCAATCTTGTTCGTGCCTCGGGGGCGGGGTTGTTTGCGAGAGGGGGGTTGCCCGCGAACACCGGCGTAGCCGGTGCCAGGCACCGCGCTGGATTCTTCGCGGGCACGCCCGCTCCCACACAGGGCGCGTCGCGCTTACGGATTGAGTTCTCTTCGCGACAGCGCAGCCCGTTGGGCTGCGTTATCTCCCACAATGGACCGCGCAGGCTTCAGAGGCTGCGGGGGCGGGTGACGCGGTCCACCAGGTAGACCAGGCCGTGGTAGTCGATGCCGCTGTGGCTGCTCAAGCCGATTTCGCAGGTGCGGCTGGTGGAAATGCCTTCGCTGCAGTACTGCACGGCATCCTTCAGGCTGCGCAGCGAGTGGGCGTTGAGCTCGGGGGTGGTGAAGCCCTTGTCGCCAGCGAACCCGCAACAATGAATGCCTTCCGGGATGACTACCTGCTTGCTGCAGCGCCGGGCCAGGTCGATCAGGGCCTGACTTTCGCCCAGGTGCTGGGTGCTGCAGGTCACGTGCACGGCCACTGGCTCATCCTGGGGGGTGAACTCCAGGCGTTCGAGCAGGTGCGTGCGTATGAAGCGCACGGGGTCGTACAGGTCCAGCCGGGTGTCGCCCAGGTCTTGTACCAGGCGCAGGGTGCAGGGGCTGGTGTCGCAGTAGATCGGGTCAAGGCCGCCGCGGCTGGCGTGCAGCAGGGCGTTGATCAGCTCCTGGCGCTTGTGTTCGGCCTGCTCGGGGTAACCCTTGGACGCAAACGGCTGGCCGCAGCACAGGCTGTCGGCGTTGTCGGGGAACACGACCTGGTAGCCGGCCTTTTCCAGCAGGGCGCGGGTCTTGTCCAGCAGCGGGCTTTGCTCGCGGTCGGCATAGGCCGGGCCCATTACCCTGGACACGCAAGCCGCCAGGTACACCACCCGTGGGCGGGCGTCGTTGCTGGCCTGGCCGAAGGCGACCGGGCGCAGCGGTTGGGGCATGGCGGGCGTCCACTGCGGCAGGCGGCCGTTGCTGGCTTTGCGCAGGGTGGCGCTCAGGCGGCCCAGGCGTGGGGCGCCGAGCAGCTTGCGCGCGCTGTTGGCTGCGGTCAGGGTCAGGCGGGCGCCGCCCAGTGCGGTGGGGAAGTGCTCGGCCAGCCAGTTGGCGGTGTTGCCGTGGTCGGCAGCCTGGCTGCGCAGTTTTTTCACCAGCTCGCCGGTATTGATGCCCACCGGGCAGCGCTGGGCGCACAGGCCGGTGGCAGCGCAGGTGTCGATGCCTTGGTACTGGTAGGTGCGCATCAGCTCGCGGGTGTCGATGCCGGCGCGTTGCTTGGCCTGGATGTCCCGCCACATCACGATACGCTGGCGTGGACTGAGGGTCAGGCCCTTGGACGGGCACACGGGTTCGCAGAAGCCGCACTCGATGCACTTGTCGACGATTTCGTCGGCGGCGGGCAGTGGCTTGAGGTTTTTCAGGTGGATGGCCGGGTCGTCACTCAGCACCACATCGGGGTTGAGGATGCCGTTGGGGTCGAGCAGGCGCTTGAGCTGCCACATCAGTTGGTAGGCGTCGTGGCCCCACTCCAGCGCCACGAACGGTGCCATGTTGCGCCCGGTGCCGTGCTCGGCCTTCAGCGAACCGCCAAACTCCACGGCCACCAACTGCGCCACGTCGTCCATGAATGCCTGGTAACGGGCAACCTCTTCGGCGCTGTTGAACCCTTGGGTGAAAACGAAGTGCAGGTTGCCTTCCAGGGCGTGGCCGAAAATGATCGCTTCGTCATAACGGTGCTTGTCGAACAGCTGGATCAGGCGGTTCACGCCCTCGGCCAGTTGCTCGACCGGGAAGGTCACGTCTTCGATGATGACGGTGGTGCCGGTCTGGCGCACGGCGCCGACGGCGGGGAAGGTGTCTTTGCGGATTTTCCACAGCTGGTTGTACACCGCCGGGTCTTCACTGAAGTCCACGCGCTGCTCCAGCGGGAAGTCGGCGATCGAGGCCATTACCTGCTGCAGTTGCTCGTGCAGCAAGCTCTGGCTGGCCGCGCGTGACTCGATCAGCAGGGCGCAGGCGTTGGCCGACAGGCCTTTTACCCACAGCGGCATGCCGGCCATGTCCTGCACCGAGCGCAGGCTGCGGCGGTCGAGCAGTTCCACGGCCGACACCGGCTGGCGCTTGAGTACCGGCACCGCGCGGCAGCAGCTTTCCACGCTGGGGAACACCAGCAGGGCGCTGGCCTTGTGCGGGTGGTCGGGCACGGTGTTGTAGGTAACAGCGCTGATAAAGCCCAGGGTGCCTTCGGAGCCGACCAGCAAGTGCTGCAGAATATCCAGCGGCTGGTCGTAGTCCACCAGCGCGTTCAGCGACAGGCCGGTGGTGTTCTTCAGCCGGTACTTGTGCCGGATGCGTTCGGCCAATGCCGTGTTGGCGCGGGTTTCGCGGCCCAGCCGGGCCAGCGCTTGCAGCAGCTCGGCATGGCTGGCTTCAAAGGCCGCCACGCTGGCCGGGTCTTCGCTGTCCAGGCGGGTGCCGTCTGCCAGCACCAGGCGCAGGCCGGCCAGGGTGTGGTAGGTGTTCTGGGCGGTGCCGCAGCACATGCCGCTGGCGTTGTTGGCGACGATACCGCCGATCTTGCAGGCGTTGATCGAGGCCGGGTCGGGGCCGATCTTGCGCCCGAACGGGGCCAGCCAGGCGTTGGCCTGGGCGCCGATCACCCCGGGCTGCAGGCGGATCTGTTCGCCTTGGCCACGGATCTCGCGGCCGTTCCAGTTATCGCCCAGCACGATCAGCACCGAGTCGCTGATGGCCTGGCCAGACAGGCTGGTGCCGGCGGCGCGGAAGGTGACCGGCACCCGGTCGCGTTGGGCCAGCTTGATCAGGCCGACCACTTCGTCTTCGGACTCGACGCGCACCACCAGCTTGGGGATCAGCCGGTAGAAGCTGGCGTCGGTGCCGAAGGCCAGGGTCGAGGTGGGGTCGTCGAAGCGGCGTGCGGCGGGGATCAGGCGCTCGGCATCACGCAGAAACGCGGCGGGCAGGCTCATGCAGTCTCCTCGCGGGGCTGTGGCCTCTGCGTGCCACATGCCCCGGGTCTATCAGGCGGTCGTTGGTGCAGGCGCTCAGGCGCCCAGTTCGCGTACCAGCGAGTCGCGGGTGATTTCGCTGATGGTCTTGGCGCCGGTCAGCACCATGGCTACGCGCATTTCCTTCTCGAACAGCTCCAGCAGGTTTTTCACCCCGGCCTGGCCATGCACGGCCAGCGCATAGAGGAAGGCGCGGCCAATCAGCACGGTGTCGGCACCCAGGGCGATCATGCGTACCACATCCAGGCCGCTGCGAATGCCGGAGTCGGCGAGAATCTTCAAGTCACCTTTCACCGCATCGGCAATGGCCGGCAGGGCGCGGGCGCTGGACAGCACGCCGTCGAGCTGGCGGCCACCGTGGTTGGACACGACGATGCCGTCAGCACCGAACTTGACCGCATCGCGGGCATCATCGGCATCCAGGATGCCTTTGATGATCATCGGGCCATCCCAGAACTCGCGGATCCACTCCAGGTCCTTCCAGGAAATGGACGGGTCGAAGTTGTTGCCCAGCCAGCCGATGTAGTCGGCCAGGCCGGTGGGGTTGCCCCGGTACTTGGAGATGTTGCCCAAATCATGCGGGCGGCCCATCACGCCCACGTCCCAGGCCCACTCGGGGTGTGTCATGGCTTGCAGCACGCGGCGCAGCGGGCCGTGCTTGCCGCTCATGCCAGAGTGGGCGTCGCGGTAGCGGGCGCCGGGCACGGGCATGTCCACGGTGAATACCAGGGTCTTGACCCCGGCCGCCTTGGCCCGCTCCAGGGCGTTGCGCATGAAGCCGCGGTCCTTGAGCACGTACAGCTGGAACCACATGGGGCGGTCGATGGCTGGCGCCACTTCTTCGATCGGGCACACCGACACCGTAGACATGGTGAACGGGATGCCATGGGCCGCCGCCGCCCGCGCCGCCTGCACTTCGCCACGGCGGGCGTACATGCCGGTGAGGCCGACCGGGGCCAGGGCCACGGGCATGCTCAGGGTTTCGCCGAACAGCGTGGTCTGCAGGCTGAGCTCGGACATGTTCTTCAGCACGCGCTGGCGCAAGGCAATGCTCGCCAGGTCGGCGACGTTGTGGCGCAGCGTGTGCTCGGCGTAGGCACCGCCGTCGGCATAGTGGAACAGGAAAGGAGGCAGCTTGCGTTGGGCCGCGGCGCGATAGTCGGTAGAGGCAGAAATGATCATGGATTCTCGCAGCGTTGCTTGGGGGGTATGCCAGGCGCCCGATGGCGCCCGGCCCCTTTCACTCTAGTGATGAACCAGCATGCCGGTCAGCCAGTAAGCCTGGATCAGGGTGATCAGGCCGACGATGGTGGCAAAGAACAGGCTGTGCTTGACGGTGAAGCGGAACAGGTCGGATTCCTTGCCGACCAGGCCGGTGGCGGCGCAGGCCACGGCGATCGATTGCGGCGATATCATTTTGCCGGTCACGCCGCCGCTGGTGTTGGCTGCTACCAGCAGGGTGTCGTTGACCCCGATCTGGTGGGCGGTGGTGGCCTGCAGCGAGCTGAACAGGGCGTTGGACGAGGTGTCCGACCCGGTCAGGAACACACCCAGCCAGCCAAGGAACGGCGAGAAGAATGGGAACGCCGCGCCAGTGCCGGCCAGCACCAGGGCCATGGTCGACGACATGCCCGAGTAGTTGGTGACGAAGGCGAAGGCGAGCACCATGCCAATCGACAGGATGGGCCAGCGCAGCTCCCAGAAGGTCTCTTTGAAAGTGGTAAGACCAGTTTTGAAGTTGATTTTCAGCACCGCCATGGAGATCAGCGCCGAGAGGAAGATCGCGGTGCCGGTGGCGGAGATCGGGTCCAGCTTGAACACTGCGGGCATGGCGGTTGGCGCGGCCACGATCGGTGCGGTCTTGATCACCAGTTGGTCAAGGTGCGGGATGGCGAAGTTGAACACGAAGTTGTACATCGCGCCGCCCGGGGCGAAGGCTGCCTTGAACGGTTTCAGGGTCCAGATGGTAACCAGCACGGTCAGGATCAGGAACGGCGACCAGGCCTTGAAAATTTCGCCAAAGCTGTAAGGGCTTGGCTGGCTGCCGCTTGGCTGCACCACGGCGGCACCCACGCTGGCCTTGGCTTCGCCGAACGCGCGCTTGGGTTGCCACACTTTCAGGAACAGGGTGAGGCAGATCAGGCTGGCCAGGGCCGAGGTGATGTCTGGCAGCTCGGGGCCAATGAAGTTCGAGGTGAAGTACTGGGTCACGGCAAAGCTCAGGCCGGCGACCAGGGCCGCAGGCCAGGTTTCTTTCACACCGCGCAGGCCGTCCATCATGAACACCAGCCAGAACGGCACGAACAGCGACAGCAGCGGCAGCTGGCGGCCGGTCATGGCGCCGATGTGGAAGGCGTCGATACCGGTCACCTGGCCGGCCACGATGATCGGGATGCCCAGGGCGCCGAAGGCGACCGGTGCGGTGTTGGCGATCAGGCACAGGCCGGCGGCGTACAGTGGGTTGAAGCCCAGGCCGACCAGCAGTGCGGCGGTGATGGCCACCGGCGCGCCGAAGCCTGCTGCACCTTCCAGAAACGCGCCGAAGCAGAAGCCGATCAGCAGTACCTGCAGGCGCTGGTCGTCGGTGATCGACAGCACCGAGCTGCGGATCACTTCGAACTGGCCGCTCTTGACCGTGAGTTTGTACAGGAACACCGCGGCAACGATGATCCAGGCAATTGGCCAAAGGCCGTAAAGGAAGCCGTAACCTGCGGCAGCCAGCGCCATGTCGACCGGCATCTGGAAGGCGAATATGGCCACCAGTACCGACAAGGCCAGGGTAATGCTACCCGCCACGTGGCCCTTCAGGCGGAACACGGCGAGGGCAAGGAAGAAGAACACGATGGGAATGACCGCCGCCAGTGCGGACAGGCCAAGACTACCAAGCGGGCTATAGAGTTGTTGCCAGGTTTGCATATGGGGTGGCCCCTAATTGTTGTTGGTCAGGCGCTGGCATTGGATAATTGGTAAGACCAATTTACAATGGCTGGTCGCTAGGTTAAAAGCGCTGTCGTGGGTGTGTCAATTTGTCCCGTGCAAAACTTTGGTCGCGTGCCGATGAGCGGGCAGCTGATGTGCCGGGAAAATCGTGGCCTGGTGGGTGTTCGCGCGCGCTGGATCGGCGAGAATAGGCACCCCCGGGTGTGTGCCGGGGTTTGTGGAGAGCATGTGATGGTTTTTGATCAGGTTCGCCAACGGCGCCTGTCCGACGACATTGTCGATCGGTTGGAAGCGATGATTCTGGAGGGCACCCTCACGTCGGGGCAGCGGCTGCCCGCCGAGCGTGCGCTTGCCGAACAGTTCGGCGTGTCGCGCCCGTCACTGCGTGAGGCGATCCAGAAGCTGGTGGCCAAGGGCTTGTTGGTCAGCCGGCAGGGGGGCGGCAACTTTGTCGCCGAGTCGCTGGGGTCCACCTTTAGTGACCCGCTGTTGCAGTTGCTGGAGCACAGCCCCGAGGCCCAGCGCGACCTGCTCGAGTTCCGCCATACGCTGGAGGCGTCCTGTGCGTATTACGCGGCGCAGCGCGCTACCGAGCCAGACCGGGCGCGGCTGAAGGCGGCGTTCGACACGCTGCAGGACTGCTACGCCAGGGTCGATGAGGTGACCCGGGCCGAGGAGGGCGCGGCCGATGCGCGCTTCCACCTGGCAATTGCCGAGGCCAGCCATAACGCGGTGCTGTTGCACACCATTCGTGGCCTGTTCGACCTGCTCAAGCGCAACGTGGTGACCAACATCGGTGGCATGTACCAGCAGCGGACCGAGACCCGCGACATGCTGATCAGCCAGCACCGCGAGCTGTACCTGGCGATTGTCGAAGGCAGGGCGGAGGAGGCGCGAGAGGTGTCCAGCCGGCACATTCTGTATGTGCAGGAAGTGCTGGAAGAAGCGCATGAGGAGGCGCAGCGGGTGGCGCGGGCGGAGCGGCGTAGCGGGCGCTGACTCGGTCTCTTCATGCATGTGCGGTTAATGTGGGAGCGGCCTTGTGTCGCGATGGGCTGCGAAGCGGCCCCTGGGCTTCGGCAATGAGCCGAGATTGCTGGGGCTGCTTCGCAGCCCATCGCGACACAAGGCCGCTCCTACACTGACCGCGCTGATGACAAAGAAGGTTTTAGTCTTCCTTGCCCTTGTTGCGCACCGCCCGCTGCAGCTCGCGGTTGGAATCGCGTTCGCGCACGGTGTCGCGCTTGTCGAATTCCTTCTTGCCCTTGCCCAGTGCAATTTCGCACTTGATCAGGTGCTTGCTCCAGTACAGCGACAACGCCACGCAGGTGTAACCCTTTTGCGCCACCGCCGCTTCCAGGCGCTCAAGCTCGCGCTTGTTCAGCAGCAGCTTGCGCGTGCGCATCGGGTCGGCGATCACGTGGGTGCTGGCCGTGGTCAGCGGGGTGATGTGGCTGCCGAACAGCCAGGCCTCACCGTCCTTGAGCAGCACGTAGCTGTCGACGAGGTGCGCCTTGCCGGCTCGCAGGCTTTTTACTTCCCAACCGGACAGGACCAGCCCGGCCTCGAACTTGTGTTCGATGAAGTAATCGTGTCGCGCTTTTTTGTTCTGCGCGATGGTCCCGGTCGGATGTTTCTTTTGTTTAGCCATAGGGCCGGCATTATAGGCAAGACCGTGCGTCGTTCGCTATGGGATTTCGGTGTGCTTGAGCCACCGCAATGAATACCGGACAATACAAGCCCTGTCCTGCCGACAGAATCTGTTTTTGGCACGCTGCGAAGCGCCGCCACCCAGCCTTGGAAGTGACGCCTGGATGACTACCCATATTCAACGCTCCGCCCTGCTGCCATACCCCGCCCAGGCGCTCTACGATCTGGTCAACGACGTGGCCAGCTACCCGCAGTTCCTGCCGTGGTGCTCGGCCGCGACGGTGATCGACAGCAGCGAAACGCACATGCGTGCCAAGCTCGAAGTGGCCAAGGGCGGCATGAGCCAGCACTTTGTGACGCGCAACGTGCTGGTGCCCGGGCAGTCCATCGAAATGAACCTGGAGGAAGGCCCCTTTACCCAGTTGCATGGGGTGTGGGTGTTCAAGCCTTTGGGCGAGAAGGCCTGCAAAATCAGCCTGGACCTGTCGTTCGACTATGCCGGGCCCATTGTGCGTGCCACGTTGGGGCCGCTGTTCAACCAGGCGGCGAATACCCTGGTCGATGCGTTCTGCCAGCGTGCCAAGCAGTTGAACGGCTGATCAGGCAGGCAGCAACAAAAAGCCCGGAACAAGTCCGGGCTTTTTTGTTGCTTTCGATTACCGGGTTTCCAGCGGTGCTGGCGTAGGCACCGGGGTGGTCTCGATGGTATCGATTTCGCGCTGGATGGCCTCTTCGGTCGAACCAGGCTTGGCGGGTTGCTCCGCCGGTTGCGTGGCGGGCTGCTCGGTTTGGCCTGGCTCGGTGCCGGGGCTGACCGTGGTATCGCTGCTGCCACCCAGAATTTCCTGGTCGCGGCTAACGCCTGGCATAAAGTCGCCAGACAGGCTGACCAGTTGGTCGCTGTCGTTGAAGAAAATGCTCATGCGCTCCTGCTGGCGTTGGCCGCCACCAGGCTGCAGGCTGTACAGGTAATCCCAACGGTTGGTGTTGAAAGTGTCCTGAATCAGCGGGTTGCCCATGATAAACCGCACTTGCCGTCGGGTCATTCCCGGGCGCAATTGGTCTATCATGTCCTGCGTGACGACATTGCCCTGCTGGATGTCGATTTTGTAAACCCCGGGAAACGAGCAACCGGCGAGTGCGAGCAGTCCCGCGAGGGCGAGGCTGTTTAGCAAGAGCTTGGTGTTTTGCATCGGTGGGCGACTTCCACTATCTTGGCTGGACAACGTAAACCCCGATCATACCCGTATTAAGAGAAGCTGCGAAGCAGCATCGGCGAGAAAGCTGACCATGGTTGAAAATAGCGAATTACGCAAAGCCGGTCTCAAGGTAACCCTGCCTCGAGTCAAGATCCTTCAGATGCTCGACTCTGCCGAGCAGCGTCACATGAGCGCCGAGGATGTCTACAAGGCGCTGATGGAGGCTGGCGAGGACGTTGGCCTGGCTACCGTGTACCGCGTACTGACCCAGTTCGAAGCGGCGGGTCTGGTGGTTCGCCACAACTTCGACGGCGGTCATGCGGTATTCGAACTGGCCGATGGCGGTCACCACGACCATATGGTCGACGTGGATACCAGTGAAGTCATCGAGTTCATGGACGCCGCCATCGAGAAGCGTCAGCGTGAAATCGTGGAGGAACACGGTTTCGAGCTGGTGGACCACAATCTGGTCCTGTACGTGCGTAAGAAGAAGTAACGATTCAATCGTTATGGACAGCAAAGGCGACCTTCGGGTCGCCTTTGTGCTTTTTGGGGTCTTGAGGTTTTGAGGGCGACGCTGGCCCTTGTGGGAGCGGCCTTGTGTCGCGAAAAGGCCGCTCCTAACAAGGCGCGCGCCGGGCTTGTATGGCGGCATTAAGCCTTGCTGGTGACCACCATCTTGCGCGCATGCGCCAGGGATTCCTTCGTGAGGTCGATGCCGCCCAGCATGCGTGCGACTTCTTCCACGCGCTCGCGCTTGCCCAGGCTGGCCACGGCGGTGTGGGTGGTGTCGCTGTTGCGCACCTTGTGCACGAACAGGTGGTGGTGCCCCTGCGCTGCCACCTGCGGCAGGTGGGTCACGGTCAGCACCTGGCCGCGTTCACCCAGCCGGCGCAGCAACTGGCCGACGATTTCCGCGGTGGGCCCGCCGATACCCACATCCACTTCGTCGAATACCAGCGTGGGAATGCGCGAGGTCTGTGCCGTGATCACCTGGATCGCCAGGCTGATGCGTGACAGTTCGCCACCCGACGCAACCTTGGCCAGGCCCTTGAGGGGTTGCCCCGGGTTGGCGCTGACCAGCAGCTCGATCTGCTCCAGGCCATGCGGCGAGAGTTCCGTACCCTCGTGCGGGGTCAGCTCGATACGGAAGCGCCCGCCAGGCATGCCCAGGCGCTGGATTTCCTGTTCCACCGCCACCGCCAACTGCTGGGCGGCCTGCCGGCGCAGGGCGCTGAGTTCGCTGGCCCGCTCTTTATAGTGCTGGGCGTACGCAGCCAGCTCTTCGCCCAGCTGTTCAATCGATTCATCGCTGGCGTTCAGGCCTTCCAGCTCTTCCATCAGTTGCTGCTGCAGGTGGGGCAGCTCGGTCGGGTGCACACGGTGTTTGCGCGCCAGGGTATAGATGGTGTCGAGGCGCTCCTCCAGTGCCTGCAGGCGCATCGGGTCGGCATCGAAGTTGTCCAGGAAGCGGTTGAGCTCACCCACCGCTTCTTCAACCTGGATCTGCGCGCTGGCGATCAGGTTGGCCGCCTCGGTCAGCGCCTTGGGCGACTGGGTGGCGGCGCCGAGGCGGTTGAGGCTGGCGGTGAGGGCGCTGAGCACATTGCCCGAATCACTTTCGCTGCACTGGTCAATGACCTGGCGGCAGATACCGAACAGGGCTTCGGCGCTGGTCAGGTTCTTGTGTTCCTGCTCCAGCTGTTCCAGCTCGTGCTCGCCGAGGGCGAGGTTGTCCAGCTCTTCCAGCTGGTAGCTGAGCAGTTGATGGCGGGCGCGCTGCTCGTCACCGGAGTTGGACAGGCGCTCCAGTTCCAGGCGGGTTTGCTGCCAGCGTTTGGCGGCCAGTTGCACCTGGCGGGCCAGGTCGACAGCACCGGCGTACTCGTCTAGCAGGCGGCGGTGGGTGTCGGTTTTCAGCAGCGACTGGTGCTCATGCTGGCTGTGGATGTCGATCAGCAGTTCGCCCAGGGCCTTGAGGTCGCCGAGCGGGCACGGGGTGCCGTTGATGTAGCCCCGGCTGCGCCCTTCGGCGGTGATGACCCGGCGCAAAATGCACAGACCGTCGCTATCCATGTCGCGCTCGGCCAGCCAGCTGTGCGCCTCGGGGATGTCCACCAGGTCGAAGGTGGCCAGGATATCGGCCTTGTCGGTGCCAGGGCGCACCACGCCGCTGTCGGCCCGGTCGCCCAGGGCCAGGCCGAGGGCGTCGAGCATGATCGATTTGCCAGCGCCGGTTTCGCCCGTGATGACGGACATGCCGCGGGCGATTTCGAGGTCGAGGTGTTCGACGATGGCGTAGTTGTGAATGGACAGGTGCACCAGCATGGGGGGCGGCTCCCGAAAAGTCAGGTCTGGTTATTTATACAGTACTTTTTTCGGGCCTGCCAATGCCTCTTGGCGGATTCTGTTTGTGCCTGAAAACCCGCTTGCCCCTTGAAGCTGGTTTTTCCGGCCCCATATAGCCGACAACCAAGGCGAGCCTGGCTCGCAGTCCACAAAATTGCGCAGGAGAGACCCCATGGCTGACGAACAGCTGAACGAAAAAGACCTTAATGTTGAAGAAACCGGTGCCCAAGCCACTGCGGATGCCCGTGTTCTGGAACTCGAGGAACAGCTGGCCGCCGCCAAGGACCAATCGCTGCGCGCCGTGGCCGACTTGCAGAACGTGCGCCGCCGCGCCGAGCAGGATGTCGAGAAAGCCCACAAGTTCGCCCTGGAGAAGTTCTCCAGCGACCTGCTGCCGGTGATCGACAGCCTGGAGCTGGCCCTGGCCCACTCCAGCGCCGAGGATGAAAACGTCAAGCAGATCCGCGAAGGCGTGGAGCTGACCCTGAAAATGTTCCAGGACACCCTCAAGCGCTACAACCTCGAAGCGGTCGACCCGCATGGCCAGCCGTTCAACCCTGAGCACCACCAGGCCATGGCCATGCAGGAAAGCGCTGACGTAGAGCCTAACAGCGTGTTGAACGTGTTCCAGAAGGGCTACCTGCTCAACGGCCGCCTGCTGCGCCCCGCCATGGTGGTGGTCAGCAAGGCGCCGAGCGCGGCGCAACCCTCGATCAATGAAAAGGCTTGAAATCCGTCGGGGCATCCCCATCTAGGTGTCAAGCCTTCAAGTATTACCGCAGTTGGCCAAATTAGTCGCTGCTACCAAATTCAAGTTTCGGGAGAGTTAACATGGGCAAGATCATCGGTATCGACCTGGGGACCACCAACTCGTGCGTCTCTATTCTGGAAAACGGTAACGTCAAAGTCATCGAAAACGCCGAGGGTGCGCGTACTACCCCTTCGATCGTGGCCTACGCCAACGATGGCGAAATCCTGGTTGGCCAGTCGGCCAAGCGCCAGGCCGTCACCAACCCGCACAACACCCTGTTCGCCGTGAAGCGCCTGATCGGCCGCCGCTTCGAAGAAGACGTCGTGCAGAAAGACATCAAGCTGGTGCCCTACAAAATCGTCAAGGCCAACAATGGTGACGCTTGGGTACAAGCGGGCGGCAAAGACATGGCACCGCCGCAAATCAGCGCTGAAGTGCTGAAGAAAATGAAGAAAACCGCCGAAGACTACCTCGGCGAGGCCGTGACCGAAGCGGTAATCACCGTGCCGGCCTACTTCAACGACAGCCAGCGCCAGGCTACCAAAGACGCCGGCCGCATCGCGGGCCTGGACGTAAAACGTATCATCAACGAGCCGACCGCCGCTGCACTGGCCTACGGCATGGACAAGGCCAAGGGCGACCACACCGTCATCGTCTATGACCTGGGTGGTGGTACCTTCGACGTGTCGGTCATTGAAATTGCCGAAGTCGACGGCGAGCACCAGTTCGAAGTACTGGCTACCAACGGCGACACCTTCCTGGGTGGCGAAGACTTCGACATGCGCCTGATCGACTACCTCGTCGACGAGTTCAAGAAAGAGTCGGGCATGGACCTGAAGAACGATCCACTGGCCCTGCAGCGTCTGAAAGAAGCTGCTGAAAAAGCCAAGATCGAGCTGTCGTCCGCTCAGTCGACCGACGTCAACCTGCCGTACATCACTGCAGATGCCACCGGTCCGAAGCACCTGAACGTGAAAATCTCCCGCGCCAAGCTGGAGTCGCTGGTCGAAGACCTGGTTACCCGTACCATCGAGCCATGCCGCGTAGCGCTGAAAGACGCCGGCATCGACGCCAGCAAGATCGACGACGTGATCCTGGTCGGTGGCCAGACCCGTATGCCGCTGGTGCAGAAGGCCGTTGCTGACTTCTTCGGTAAAGAAGCCCGCAAGGACGTCAACCCGGACGAAGCCGTGGCCATGGGTGCTGCCATTCAGGGTGCGGTACTGGCAGGTGACGTGAAAGACGTGCTGCTGCTGGACGTCAGCCCGCTGACCCTGGGTATCGAAACCATGGGCGGCGTGATGACTTCGCTGATCGAGAAGAACACCACCATCCCGACCAAGAAGTCGCAGGTGTTCTCGACTGCCGACGACAACCAGGGCGCTGTGACCATTCACGTGCTGCAGGGTGAGCGTAAGCAGGCTGCGCAGAACAAGTCGCTGGGCAAGTTCGACCTGGCCGACATTCCGCCAGCGCCACGCGGTGTGCCGCAAATCGAAGTGACCTTCGACATCGACGCCAACGGCATCCTGCACGTCAGCGCCAAAGACAAGGCCACCGGCAAGTCGCAGTCGATCGTGATCAAGGCCAACTCCGGCCTGTCGGACGAAGAAATCGAGCGCATGGTGCGTGACGCCGAGGCCAACGCTGAGGAAGACCGCAAGTTCGAAGAGCTGGCTGCTGCCCGTAACCAGGGTGATGCGCTGGTTCACTCGACCCGCAAGATGGTCGCTGACGCCGGTGACAAGGTTACCGCTGAAGAGAAAACCGCCATCGAGGCTGCCGTGGTTGCCCTGGAAGCCGCTGTCAAAGGCGACGACAAGGCCGCCATCGACGCCAAGGTCGAAGAGCTGTCCAAGGTCTCTGCCCCGGTTGCCCAGAAGATGTACGCCGAGCAGTCGGCCGAACAGCCTCAGGGTGGCGCGCAGCAGGCCGAGCCGGAAGCCAAGCACGATGACGTGGTTGACGCCGAGTTCGAAGAAGTCAAAGGCGACGACAAGAAGTAATCGTTGCATGTTGTCGGCCAGTTCACCGTGGTTTGTCGGTGAACTGGTAGGATGTCGCCGCGCGGGGGCTTGCTCCCGCGTTGGCGTATCTGGAATTCGAGAATTTTTACAGCATCTGTCAGCGGCCCCGGTGGGCGAGCGCAGGTGCTGATGGCGTGGCGCAGATGCCACACGCCCAACAAGGTGCAAATGACCTATGTCCAAGCGTGATTATTATGAGGTTCTGGGTGTCGAGCGCGGCGCCACCGAGGCAGACCTCAAAAAGGCTTATCGCCGTCTGGCGATGAAATACCACCCGGACCGCAACCCGGGCGATAAAGAGTCCGAAGACAAGTTCAAAGAGGCCAACGAGGCCTACGAAGTGCTGTCTGATGCCAGCAAGCGCGCGGCGTTCGACCAGTATGGCCATGCCGGTGTCGACCCGAGTATGGGTGGCGGCGGCCCTGGTTTCGGTGGCGCAAACTTCTCCGACATCTTCGGCGATGTGTTCAGCGACTTCTTCGGCGGTGGCCGCGGTGGCGGACGCGGTGGCGCCCAGCGTGGCAGCGACCTGCGTTACACCCTGGAGCTGAACCTGGAAGAAGCGGTGCGCGGCACTACGGTCAGCATCCGTGTGCCGACCCTGGTCAACTGCCAGCCGTGCGATGGCTCCGGCGCCAAGAAGGGCTCCACCCCGTCGACCTGCCCCACCTGTGGTGGCATCGGCCAGGTCCGCATGCAGCAGGGCTTCTTCTCGGTGCAGCAAACCTGCCCGCGTTGCCATGGCCAGGGCAAGATCATCACCGACCCTTGCACCTCGTGCCACGGCGAAGGCCGCGTCGAGGAATACAAGACCCTGTCGGTCAAGGTGCCGGCCGGTGTCGATACCGGTGACCGCATCCGCCTGTCGGGTGAAGGCGAGGCCGGCACCCATGGTGGCCCGACCGGCGACCTGTATGTGGTGATCAGTGTGCGTGAGCACGAGATCTTCCAGCGTGACGGCAAGCACCTGTACTGCGAAGTGCCGATCAGCTACACCGATGCTGCCCTGGGCGGCGAGCTGGAAGTGCCGACCCTCGATGGCCGCGTGAAGCTGCGTATTCCGGAAGGCACCCAGACCGGCAAGCAGTTCCGCTTGCGCGGCAAGGGTGTGGCGCCGGTGCGCGGTGGTGGTGCCGGTGACCTGCTGTGCCGTGTGGCGGTGGAAACCCCGGTCAACCTCAGCCGCCGCCAGCGCGAACTGCTCGAAGAGCTGCGTGATTCGCTGGAAGGCGACAGCTCGCACTCGCCCAAGGCCAGTGGCTGGTTCGATGGCGTGAAGCGCTTCTTCGGCGATCTCTGACAAGGAAAAGGCTATGCGACGTATTGCAGTGATGGGCGCGGCAGGGCGTATGGGCAAGACCCTCATCGAGGCCGTGCAGCAGCAACCCGGCGCCGGGCTGACGGCGGCGGTCGACCGCCCGGACAGCTCGCTGGTCGGCGCCGATGCCGGTGAACTGGCGGCCCTGGGGCGCATTGGTGTGCTGCTGTCCGACGACCTGGCCAAGGTGGTGGACGAGTTCGACGTGCTGATCGATTTCACCCACCCGTCGGTCACCCTGAAGAACCTGGCGTTCTGCCGCAAGCACGGCAAGGCCATGGTCATCGGTACCACCGGTTTCACCGTCGAAGAAAAGCAGTTGCTGGCCGAGGCGGGCAAGGACATTCCAATCGTGTTCGCTGCCAACTTCAGCGTTGGCGTCAACCTGAGCCTGAAGTTGCTCGACATGGCGGCGCGCGTGCTGGGCGATGATGTGGATATCGAAATCATCGAGGCGCACCACCGCCACAAGGTCGATGCCCCTTCGGGTACGGCGTTGCGCATGGGTGAAGTGGTTGCCAACGCGCTGGGCCGCGACCTGCAGGAAGTGGCCGTGTATGGCCGTGAAGGGCAGACTGGCGCGCGCGACCGCAAGACGATCGGCTTTGCCACTGTACGTGCCGGCGATGTGGTCGGTGATCACACCGTGCTGTTCGCTGCAGAAGGCGAGCGCCTGGAGATCACCCACAAGGCCTCCAGCCGCATGACCTTCGCCAAGGGCGCGGTGCGTGCGGCGCTGTGGCTCGACGGGCGTGAGCCTGGCCTGTACGACATGCAAGATGTGCTTGATCTGCGTTAAGCAGTGAGGGCTGTGTTGGGTTATTCGCGGGTTTGCCCGCTCCTACAGGTTTTGTGCAAGGCCCAAGCCCTGTGGGTGCGGGCAAGCCCGCGAAGAAGCCAACACAATAGTCAGCCTGTCGCATCGATGTGTTTTAGAGGCACATATGCGGTAGACCGAAAACGCACTTTTCTGTAAGCTACAGCTTTAGTGTGTCCACTAAAAGCGCGCAGCGAATTGAATTCAGCACATGAAAGCGGGGTGACGTGTCCATACGTCACTCCGCTTTTTTGCAACCTGCGATCGCCCTTTCATGCTTGATTTACGGGAGGTCTTCTTGACAAAGCCAGCCATACTCGCCCTTGCCGACGGCAGTATTTTTCGCGGTGAAGCCATTGGTGCCGACGGTCAGACCGTTGGTGAGGTGGTATTCAACACCGCTATGACCGGCTACCAGGAAATCCTTACAGACCCTTCCTACGCGCAGCAAATCGTCACCCTGACCTACCCGCACATCGGCAACACCGGTACCACCCCGGAAGACGCCGAGTCCAACCGCGTGTGGTCCGCCGGCCTGGTCATCCGTGACCTGCCGCTGCTGGCCAGCAACTGGCGCAACACCCAGTCGCTGCCGGAGTACCTCAAGGCCAACAATGTGGTTGCCATCGCCGGCATCGACACCCGTCGCCTCACCCGCATCCTGCGTGAGAAGGGCGCCCAGAACGGCTGCATCCTGGCGGGTGACAACATCAGCGAAGAGGCGGCCATCGCCGCTGCCCGCGGTTTCCCGGGCCTCAAGGGCATGGACCTGGCCAAGGTGGTTTCCACCAAGGAACGCTACGAGTGGCGCTCCAGCGTGTGGGAGCTGAAAACCGACAGCCACCCGACCATCGACGCGGCCGACCTGCCCTACCACGTGGTGGCCTTCGACTACGGCGTCAAGCTGAACATCCTGCGCATGCTGGTTGCCCGTGGCTGCCGCGTGACCGTGGTGCCGGCCCAGACCCCGGCCAGCGAAGTGCTGGCGCTCAACCCGGACGGCGTGTTCCTGTCCAACGGCCCTGGCGACCCCGAGCCGTGCGACTACGCCATCCAGGCCATCAAGGAAATCCTCGAAACCGAGATTCCGGTATTCGGCATCTGCCTGGGCCACCAGTTGCTGGCGCTGGCCTCCGGTGCCAAGACAGTGAAAATGGGCCATGGCCACCACGGTGCCAACCACCCGGTGCAAGACCTGGACACCGGCGTGGTCATGATCACCAGCCAGAACCACGGCTTTGCCGTTGACGAAGCCACCCTGCCGGGCAATGTCCGCGCCATCCACAAGTCGCTGTTCGACGGCACCCTGCAGGGTATCGAGCGTACCGACAAGAGCGCGTTCAGCTTCCAGGGCCACCCTGAAGCGAGCCCAGGCCCGACCGACGTCGCGCCACTGTTCGATCGTTTCACCGATGCCATGGCCAAGCGCCGCTGAGCATCCTGCTTCAAGGCCCCGGGCCGGCACACGCCGCGCCCGGCAGCGCCTGACCCAGATTGTTCAAAGCGGCTTGCCGACTGACCCCGGATTTGAGTGACCACCATGCCAAAACGTACAGACATCAAAAGCATCCTGATTCTCGGCGCTGGCCCGATCGTGATCGGCCAGGCCTGTGAATTCGACTACTCCGGCGCCCAGGCTTGCAAAGCCCTGCGCGAGGAAGGTTTCCGCGTCATCCTGGTGAACTCCAACCCAGCCACCATCATGACCGACCCGGCCATGGCCGACGCCACCTACATCGAGCCGATCAAGTGGCAGTCGGTGGCCAAGATCATCGAGAAAGAGCGCCCAGACGCCGTGCTGCCGACCATGGGTGGCCAGACTGCACTGAACTGCGCCCTGGACCTGGAGCGCCACGGCGTTCTGGAAAAGTTCGGCGTAGAGATGATCGGTGCCAACGCCGACACCATCGACAAGGCCGAAGACCGCTCGCGCTTCGACAAGGCCATGAAGGACATCGGCCTGGAGTGCCCGCGTTCGGGTATCGCCCACAGCATGGAAGAGGCCAATGCGGTGCTGGAGAAGCTGGGCTTCCCTTGCATCATCCGCCCGTCGTTCACCATGGGCGGCACTGGCGGCGGTATTGCCTACAACCGTGAAGAATTCGAAGAAATCTGCACCCGTGGTCTGGACTTGTCGCCAACCAAGGAACTGCTGATCGACGAATCGCTGATCGGCTGGAAAGAGTACGAGATGGAAGTGGTCCGCGACAAAAAGGACAACTGCATCATCGTCTGCTCCATCGAGAACTTCGACCCGATGGGCGTGCACACCGGTGATTCGATCACGGTTGCCCCGGCGCAGACCCTGACCGACAAGGAATACCAGATCATGCGCAACGCCTCGCTGGCGGTGCTGCGTGAAATTGGTGTGGAAACCGGCGGTTCCAACGTGCAGTTCGGTATCTGCCCGAACACCGGCCGCATGGTCGTGATCGAGATGAACCCGCGCGTTTCGCGTTCCTCGGCACTGGCGTCCAAGGCTACCGGCTTCCCGATCGCCAAGATCGCCGCCAAGCTGGCCATCGGCTACACCCTCGACGAGCTGCAGAACGACATCACCGGCGGCCGTACCCCGGCCTCCTTCGAGCCGTCGATCGACTACGTGGTCACCAAGCTGCCGCGCTTCGCCTTCGAGAAATTCCCCAAGGCCGACGCCCGCCTGACCACCCAGATGAAGTCCGTGGGTGAAGTCATGGCCATCGGCCGTACCTTCCAGGAGTCGCTGCAGAAAGCCCTGCGTGGCCTGGAAGTCGGCGCTTGCGGCCTCGACCCGAAAGTCGACCTGGCCAGCCCGGAAGCTGCCAGCATCCTCAAGCGCGAGCTGACCGTGCCGGGTGCCGAGCGTATCTGGTATGTCGCCGACGCCATGCGTTCGGGCATGACCTGCGAAGAAATCTTCAATCTGACCGGCATCGACATGTGGTTCCTGGTGCAGATGGAAGACCTGATCAAAGAAGAAGAGAAGGTCAAGACCCTGGCCCTGTCGGCCATCGACAAGGACTACATGCTGCGCCTCAAGCGCAAGGGCTTCTCTGACCAGCGCCTGGCCAAGCTGTTGGGTATTACCGACAAGAACCTGCGCCGCCACCGCCACAAGCTCGAAGTGTTCCCGGTGTACAAGCGCGTCGACACCTGCGCCGCCGAGTTCGCCACCGACACCGCCTACCTGTACTCCACCTACGAGGAAGAGTGCGAGGCCAACCCGTCGACCCGTGACAAGATCATGATCCTGGGCGGTGGCCCGAACCGTATCGGCCAAGGTATCGAGTTCGACTACTGCTGCGTACACGCGGCCCTGGCGCTGCGTGACGACGGTTACGAGACCATCATGGTCAACTGCAACCCGGAAACCGTTTCCACCGACTACGACACCTCCGACCGCCTGTACTTCGAGCCGCTGACCCTGGAAGACGTGCTGGAAGTGTGCCGCGTCGAGAAGCCCAAAGGCGTGATCGTGCACTACGGCGGCCAGACCCCGCTGAAACTGGCGCGCGCCCTGGAAGAGGCCGGTGTGCCGATCATCGGTACCAGCCCGGACGCCATCGACCGCGCCGAAGACCGCGAGCGCTTCCAGCAGATGGTCCAGCGCCTGAACCTGCTGCAGCCGCCAAACGCGACCGTGCGCAGCGAAGAAGAGGCCATTCGTGCCGCCGGCAGCATCGGCTACCCGCTGGTCGTGCGCCCATCCTATGTACTGGGTGGCCGTGCCATGGAGATCGTCTACGAACTGGACGAGCTCAAGCGCTACCTGCGTGAGGCTGTTCAGGTTTCCAACGACAGCCCGGTACTGCTCGACCACTTCCTCAACTGCGCCATCGAAATGGACGTGGATGCGGTGTGCGACGGTACCGACGTGGTCATCGGCGCGATCATGCAGCACATCGAACAGGCCGGCGTTCACTCCGGTGACTCGGCATGCTCGCTGCCACCTTACTCGCTGAGCAAGGGCGTGCAGGACGAAGTGCGCGAACAGGTCAAGAAAATGGCCCTGGAGCTGGGCGTGGTCGGCCTGATGAACGTGCAGCTGGCCCTGCAGGGCGACAAGATCTACGTGATCGAAGTCAACCCGCGTGCATCGCGTACCGTGCCGTTCGTGTCCAAGTGCATCGGCACTTCCCTGGCCATGATCGCGGCCCGCGTCATGGCTGGCAAAACCCTCAAAGAGCTGGGCTTCACCCAGGAAATCATCCCGAACTTCTACAGCGTCAAGGAAGCCGTCTTCCCGTTCGCCAAGTTCCCAGGGGTTGACCCGATCCTCGGCCCTGAGATGAAATCGACCGGTGAGGTCATGGGTGTTGGTGACAGCTTCGGTGAAGCCTTCGCCAAGGCCCAGATGGGTGCCAGCGAAGTGCTGCCTACTGGCGGCACCGCGTTCATCAGCGTGCGTGACGACGACAAGCCACAAGTGGCTGGCGTTGCCCGTGACCTGATCGGCCTGGGCTTCGAAGTGGTTGCTACTGCCGGCACCGCCAAGGTTATCGAGGCGGCTGGCCTGAAAGTGCGCCGCGTGAACAAGGTGACCGAAGGCCGCCCGCACGTGGTCGACATGATCAAGAACGACGAAGTGTCGCTGATCATCAACACCACCGAAGGCCGCCAGTCGATCGCCGACTCCTACTCGATTCGTCGCAATGCGCTGCAGCACAAGATTTACTGCACCACTACCATTGCGGCTGGTGAAGCCATCTGCGAGGCGTTGAAATTCGGTCCAGAGAAGACTGTTCGTCGCCTGCAGGATCTGCATGCAGGACTCAAAGCATGAGCATTACCAAATACCCGATGACCGTCCAGGGCGCTCGCGCCCTGGAAGAGGAGCTGACCTTCCTGAGCAAGACCGAGCGCCCGCGCCTGAGCCAAGCCATTGGTGAAGCGCGTGAGCTGGGCGACCTCAAGGAAAACGCCGAATACCATGCCGCGCGTGAAGAGCAGGGCATGGTCGAGGCGCGTATCCGCGATATCGAAGGCCGCCTGCAGAACTCGGTGGTGATCGACGTCACCACCATCGCTCACACCGGCAAGGTGATTTTTGGCACCACCGTGGTGCTGGCCAACACCGAAACCGATGAAGAAGTGACCTATCAGATCGTTGGCGAAGATGAAGCCGATGTGAAGAAAGGCAAGCTGTCGAACAGCGCCCCGATTGCCCGTGCCATCATTGGCAAGGAAGAAGGGGATACCGTTGTCGTCAAGACGCCTAACGGTACGGTCGAGTACGAGATTGTCGAAGTCAAACACATCTGACCGGCGCCTGCGGGCGCCATCCCTCGAGGGGATCCTCTGGCAACTGGCCCAGGTGTTCTGGGTCGGTGGCCTGTGGGTGTTCCATGTGGGGCTGGTGCCTGCGCTCAAGGTCAGTGGCCTGGCGCCGCTGCTGGTGCAGGATATCGCCGGGCAGATCGACCGCTGGTTGATCGGCGTGGCGTTGCTTGGCTTGTTGGCCCAGCTGGCTGTGCTGGCAAGGGTGGAAGGCCTGGCGGCCTGGTGGCGGCAGTTTCGCGGCCAGATGCTGTTGCTCGGCTTCGGTGCGTGTGTGGGGTACTACACCCTGCGTTACGGCATTTCCGTTGGCGAGCGCTGGCAGATGTTCTGCTTCCTGGTGCTGGGCTTCTCCGGCATCGTGCTGGTGGCCCAGCCGGTGCCGGTCAAAGCCCGGCGCTAGCCCAGGCTGTTGCAGTCCCTTGTAGGAGCGGCCTTGTGTCGCGATGGGCTGCGAAGCAGCCCCCAGATATCAGCTTAACCAAAGATATTGCAGGGGGCCGCTTCGCAGCCCATCGCGACACAAGGCCGCTCCTACACAGGAGTCGCGCTATCCTTTCCGTTACTTGTAACGGTGAATGTTGGACAGCTGCTTGTTCGGTTGTGGGTTCTTGCGGTAGATCAGGGCTTTCTTGCCGATGGTCTGCACCAGTTCGGCGCGGCCGGCCTTGCACAGCTCGGCGATGGTCTCGGCGCGTTCTTCGCGGTCTTCCGAGCGAATCTCGACCTTGATCAGTTCATGATCGACCAGTGCGCGTTCCAGCTCGGCGACCACGCCTTCATTCAAACCATTGCCAGCAACGATCAGGACCGGCTTCAGGTCATGACCAATGGACTTGTATTGCTTCTTCTGCTCGTTATTGAGCGGCATAATCTGACCCTTTCCGTCTGATTCTGTAAAATTGACCGGCATTTTACCCGAGGGCCACCGGCTCCGCCCAGTCAATCACGACGCATATCATCGAGGTGCCCCGTGGTACAACGTTCCAAAAGCAGCGCAAACTGGCTGCGAGAGCATTTCAACGATCCTTTTGTGAAACAGGCACAGAAGGACGGCTACCGCTCGCGTGCGAGCTACAAACTGCTGGAGATCCAGGAGAAGGACCGCCTGATCCGCCCCGGCATGAGCGTAATCGACCTGGGTGCGGCCCCGGGCGGGTGGTCGCAGGTGACCAGTCGTCTGATTGGCGGCCAGGGCCGGCTGATCGCTTCGGATATCCTGGAAATGGACTCGATCCCCGACGTTACCTTTATCCAGGGCGATTTCACCGAAGACGCCGTGCTCCAGCAAATCCTCGACGCGGTCGGTGATTCGCACGTGGACCTTGTGATTTCCGACATGGCCCCCAATATGAGTGGTACGCCCGAAGTGGACATGCCACGTGCCATGTTCCTCTGCGAGCTGGCCCTGGACCTGGCAACCCGCGTGCTCAAGCCTGGCGGGGATTTCCTGATCAAGATTTTCCAGGGCGAAGGTTTCGACATGTACCTGAAGGACGTGCGCACCAAGTTCGACAAGGTGCAGATGCGCAAGCCTTCTTCATCGCGGGACCGCTCGCGTGAACAGTACCTGTTGGGCAAAGGTTTCAAAGGCGCTTGAAAGGCGTGAAGCGCGGCGGCCGATAGTTATTTCCAATCGGCCGCGGCGTCAGGATCGTCCGAACTTCGTGTAGTCTAGCTTTCACAAAGGGTTACAGACGGTGCCTGCGGCTGCGTAGGTAATGTAGTAAGTTAGGGCGATGAATATCATGCGAGGCACGGCTGCGTCGTGCGCCGGCCTCAGAGGGTAGCGAATTGAACGACATGGCAAAGAATCTGATCCTGTGGTTGATCATCGCAGCTGTCCTGGTGACAGTGATGAACAACTTCTCCAGCCCTAACGAGCCGCAGACCCTCAACTACTCCGACTTCATCCAGCAGGTCAAGGATGGCAAGGTCGAGCGTGTGACCGTCGACGGCTACATCATTACCGGCAAGCGCTCCGATGGCGACAGCTTCAAGACCGTGCGCCCGGCCATCACCGATAACGGCCTGATCGGCGACCTCGTCGACAACCACGTAGTGGTCGAAGGCAAGCAGCCTGAGCAGCAGAGCATCTGGACGCAGCTATTGGTAGCAAGCTTCCCGATCCTGGTGATCATCGCCGTGTTCATGTTCTTCATGCGCCAGATGCAGGGCGGTGCCGGTGGTAAAGGGGGGCCCATGAGCTTTGGCAAGAGCAAGGCGCGCCTGCTGTCCGAAGACCAGGTCAAGACGACCCTGGCCGACGTCGCCGGTTGCGATGAGGCCAAGGAAGAAGTTGGCGAGCTGGTCGAGTTCTTGCGTGACCCGGGCAAGTTCCAGCGCCTGGGCGGCCGTATTCCGCGGGGCGTGCTGATGGTAGGCCCACCCGGTACCGGTAAAACCCTGCTGGCCAAGGCCATTGCCGGTGAGGCAAAAGTCCCGTTCTTCACCATTTCCGGTTCGGACTTCGTTGAAATGTTCGTCGGTGTCGGTGCCAGCCGTGTGCGCGACATGTTCGAACAGGCCAAGAAGCATGCACCGTGCATCATCTTCATCGACGAGATCGACGCCGTGGGTCGCCACCGTGGTGCCGGCATGGGCGGTGGTCACGACGAGCGTGAGCAAACCCTGAACCAGTTGCTGGTGGAAATGGACGGCTTCGAGATGAACGATGGCATCATCGTCATCGCCGCCACCAACCGCCCGGACGTACTCGACCCGGCGCTGCTGCGCCCCGGCCGTTTCGACCGCCAGGTGGTGGTCGGCCTGCCGGACATCCGCGGCCGCGAGCAGATCCTGAAGGTGCACATGCGCAAGGTGCCGGTCAGCGAGAACGTCAACCCGGCCGTTATCGCGCGGGGTACGCCGGGCTTCTCCGGTGCCGACCTGGCCAACCTGGTCAACGAAGCTTCCCTGTTTGCCGCCCGCTCCAACAAGCGCCTGGTGGAGATGAAGGAGTTCGAGCTGGCCAAGGACAAGATCATGATGGGCGCCGAGCGCAAGACCATGGTCATGTCCGAGAAAGAAAAACGTAACACTGCCTACCACGAGGCAGGCCACGCCATCGTCGGCCGCCTGGTGCCTGAGCACGACCCGGTCTACAAGGTTTCGATCATCCCGCGTGGTCGTGCCCTGGGTGTGACTATGTTCCTGCCGGAAGAGGACCGTTACAGCCTGTCCAAGCGTGCCTTGATCAGCCAGATCTGCTCGCTGTACGGCGGTCGTATTGCCGAAGAGATGACCCTGGGCTTCGACGGGGTTACCACCGGCGCTTCCAACGACATCATGCGTGCCAGCCAGATCGCACGAAACATGGTGACCAAGTGGGGCCTGTCCGAAAAACTCGGTCCGTTGATGTATGCCGAAGAAGACGGCGAGGTGTTCCTGGGCCGCAGCGCTGCCAGCCAGCACGCCAGCGTTTCCGGCGAAACCGCCAGTCTGATCGACTCCGAGGTGCGCAGCATCATTGACCAGTGCTACGCCACGGCCAAGCAGTTGCTGGTTGAAAACCGCGACAAGCTCGAAGCAATGACCGAAGCGCTGATGAAGTATGAGACCATTGATGCCGATCAGATCGACGACATCATGGCTGGGCGTACGCCGCGCGAGCCGCGTGACTGGGACGATGATACGGATTCGGGCACGCCTGCTGCCCAGAACGATCGTCCGGAATCGCCGATTGGCGGCCCGGCAGCTCAACACTAAGGGCATCTATGAGCTCAGTGCAGTACCCGACCCGGTTGCCTTGCGGCAACCGGGTTCTTGATTTGTCACGTACCCATGTCATGGGTATTCTCAATATCACCCCCGATTCCTTCTCCGATGGCGGGCGCTTCAACCAGCGCGACGAGGCCTTGCGCCATGCCGAAGCCATGGTTGCCGCCGGTGCCACTCTGATCGACATCGGTGGTGAGTCCACCCGGCCTGGGGCGCGCGCCGTTTCGGTCACCGAGGAGCTCGAGCGTGTGGCGCCGATGGTCGAGGCCATCAACAGTCGCCTGGACGTGGTCATTTCCGTCGATACCTCGACCCCGGCCGTCATGCGTGAGTCTGCGCGCCTTGGCGCCGGGTTGATCAACGACGTGCGTGGCCTGGAGCGCGACGGCGCCCTGGATGCCGCTGCCGCCACCGGCCTGCCGGTGTGCCTGATGCACATGCGTGGCGAGCCGGGCAACATGCAGGACGACCCGCACTACGAGAACGTGACTGCCGATGTTGCCCGGTATCTGCAGCAGCGCATGGCGGCCTGCGCATCGGCCGGTATTGATGAACAACGCATCATCCTTGACCCGGGCTTCGGTTTCGCCAAAACGCTGGCGCACAACCTGAGCCTGTTCAAGCACATGGAAACGCTCCATCGTCTTGGGCGCCCACTCCTGGTGGGCGTCTCGCGAAAGAGCATGATCGGCCTGACGCTGGAACGTCCGGTCGACGAGCGCCTGTACGGCAGCCTGGCACTGGCGGCCCTGGCCATGACCAAGGGCGCGAGCATCCTGCGTGTCCACGACGTGGCCGAAACGGTCGATGTGGTGCGCATGATCGCTGCGGTACAAGGCGCCGAATAAGAACATTGGAGTCCCTATGAGCAGAAAATACTTTGGTACCGACGGCATTCGTGGCCGCGTCGGCGAATACCCGATCACCCCGGACTTCATGCTGAAGCTGGGTTGGGCGGCCGGCATGGCCTTCCGCAAGCTCGGCCACTGCCGGGTGCTGGTGGGCAAGGACACGCGTATCTCCGGCTATATGTTCGAGTCTGCCCTCGAAGCCGGCCTGTCGGCGGCAGGCGCCGACGTGATGCTGCTGGGGCCGATGCCGACACCGGCCATCGCCTACCTTACACGTACCTTCCACGCCGAAGCCGGTATCGTCATCAGTGCCTCGCACAACCCGCATGACGACAACGGCATCAAGTTCTTCTCGGGCCAGGGCACCAAGCTGCCGGACGACGTCGAACTGATGATCGAGGAACTGCTCGATCAGCCGATGACCGTGGTCGAGTCGAGCAAGCTGGGCAAGGTGTCGCGTATCAACGATGCTGCTGGCCGCTACATCGAGTTCTGCAAGAGCAGCGTACCGAGCAGCACCAGTTTCGCAGGCCTCAAGCTGGTGGTCGATTGCGCCCATGGTGCCACTTACAAGGTTGCGCCAAGCGTGTTCCGCGAGCTGGGTGCCGATGTCACTGTGCTGCATGCCCAGCCCGACGGGTTGAACATCAACGAAAACTGCGGCTCGACCCATATCGAATCGCTGCAGGCTGCGGTGCTGGTCGGGCATGCCGACCTCGGCATTGCCTTCGACGGTGACGGTGACCGCGTACTGATGGTCGATCACACCGGGGCGATCGTCGATGGCGACGAGTTGCTGTTCATCATTGCCCGCGACCTGCAGGAGCGTGGCAAGCTCCAGGGCGGGGTAGTGGGTACGCTGATGAGCAACCTGGGCCTGGAGCTGGCGCTCAAGGACCTGGATATCCCCTTCGTGCGGGCCAAGGTCGGTGACCGTTATGTGATGGCCGAGCTGCTTGAGCGTGAGTGGCTGGTGGGCGGCGAGAACTCGGGCCACGTGGTGTGCTGCAACTACACCACTACCGGTGACGCGATCATTGCCGCGTTGCAGGTGCTGATGGCGCTCAAGCGCCGCGGCGAAGGCCTGGCCCAGGCCCGCCAGGCCCTGCGCAAATGCCCGCAGGTGCTGATCAATGTGCGCTTTGGCGGCAGCAAGGTCGACCCGCTGCAGCACCCGGCCGTGCAGGAAGCCAGCGCCAAGGTCACCGAGGCGCTGGCGGGGCGCGGGCGTGTGCTGTTGCGCAAGTCCGGTACCGAGCCGCTGGTGCGGGTAATGGTCGAAGGCGAGGACGAAGCGCAGGTGCGTGGCCATGCCGAAGCCCTGGCCAAACTGGTTGGCGAAGTTTGTGTCTGAAGGCGCTTGCCAGCGCAGATCTGGTTGGGTAAGATCTGCGCCCACTTTGACCGACGAGGTAAAGCATGCGTCGCCCTATGGTAGCTGGTAACTGGAAGATGCACGGTACCCGCGCTAGCGTCGCTGAGCTGACCGAAGGCTTGTGCAATCTCGCCTTGCCGAGCGGAGTGGAAGTCGCAGTATTTCCACCGGCCTTGTTCATCAATCAAGTGATCGATGGCCTGGCGGGTAAAGAAATTACTGTCGGTGCACAGAATTCTGCTGTACAACCCGAACAGGGTGCGCTGACCGGGGAAGTTGCTCCCGAGCAGCTGGTTGAAGCAGGTTGCAAGTTGGTGTTGATTGGCCATTCCGAGCGTCGCCAGATCATTGGTGAAACCGACGAAGTGCTGAATCGCAAGTTTGCAGCGGCCCAGGCCAAAGGTTTGAAGCCAGTGCTTTGCATAGGGGAAACCCTGGAAGAGCGCGAGGCAGGCAAAACGCTCGAAGTTGTTGGGCGTCAACTAAGCAGTATCATCGAAGCATTCGGTGTTAAGGCTTTTGCCGATGCAGTAATTGCCTATGAGCCTGTATGGGCCATCGGCACTGGCCTTACGGCCACGCCACAGCAGGCCCAGGATGTGCACGCCGCCATCCGCGGCCAGCTGGCGGCAGAAGATGCTGAAGTGGCTGCGAAGGTGCAGTTGCTCTACGGCGGCAGCGTGAAGGCGGCCAATGCGGCCGAACTGTTCGGCATGCCGGATATCGATGGGGGGCTCATTGGTGGAGCGTCCCTGAACGCAGACGAATTCGGTGCAATTTGTCGCGCCGCAGGAAACTGAACAAATGCTGGAAACAGTCATCGTTGTTTTTCATCTGTTGGCAGCGCTTTCGCTAGTAGTGCTGGTACTGTTGCAACAGGGTAAAGGTGCTGAAGCAGGTGCATCTTTCGGCGCGGGTGCTTCTAATACCGTGTTCGGGAGCCAAGGCTCTGCAACGTTCCTAAGTAAATTAACTGCTATACTCGCTGCCACTTTCTTTTTGACAGCACTTGGGTTAGGATACTTCGCGAAGCAACAAGCTCACCAGCTTAGCCAAGCAGGTCTTCCAGATCCAGCAGTGCTAGAAGTGAAAGAGCCGCAAAAACCGGCAGTCAATGATGATGTACCGGTGCTCCAACAGCAGCAGAAGAGCGAAGCCACTCCTAATACGGGTGATGTACCTCCTCCGGCAGAAGAGCAGAAGTAACGGGTTTCAAGTAGTAGTATTGCCGAGGTGGTGGAATTGGTAGACACGCAACCTTGAGGTGGTTGTGCCCATAGGGTGTAGGGGTTCGAGTCCCCTTCTCGGTACCAATTGAAGCTTGAGAGCCCGCTTTAGCGGGCTTTCTTGCAGGTGAAGGTTTGGATTTGACCCTCAGCAGGGTTCGGTCTTATACTTTCGCCCCAGCTTTGTCGCGGGGTGGAGCAGCTTGGTAGCTCGTCGGGCTCATAACCCGAAGGTCGTTGGTTCAAATCCAGCCCCCGCAACCAGCTTCAGCGGAGCCCCTTTTCAGGGGCTTTTTGCTAACCGAACAGTTTCGGCGTCGTTGTCCAACGGCGCTTTCAGGGATGGGCGCTTTGCCCATTTTTTATTTGCACAGCATGCACGAGGGGGTTCAGGTGTCGAGCAAGCTAGAACAGTTGCAGGCCTTGTTGGCCCCGGTTGTCGAGGGTCTGGGCTATCAATGCTGGGGGATCGAGTTCGTTTCCCAGGGTAAGCATTCGGTATTGCGCATCTACATCGACAAGGAAGGCGGTATTCTGGTGGACGATTGCGAAGCAGTCAGCCGTCAGGCCAGCGCAATCCTCGATGTGGAAGATCCAATCAGCAGTGAATACACCCTCGAGGTGTCTTCCCCAGGCATGGATCGCCCACTGTTCACTCTGGAACAGTTTGCCTCGCATGCCGGCGAACAAGTGAAGATCAAGCTGCGCTCACCCTTCGAGGGTCGTCGTAACTTCCAGGGCCTTCTCCGCGGTGTGGAGGAGCAGGACGTGGTGGTCCAGGTGGACAACCAGGAATTCCTTCTGCCGATCGATTCGATCGACAAGGCCAATATTATTCCCAGTTTTGACTGAGACGTGCCGGGCCCGGCGGACTATCCGGGCCCAATGGCTTGCGCAAGGCGAGGCGTACGATGAGCAAAGAAGTACTGCTGGTTGTTGAATCGGTATCCAACGAAAAAGGTGTACCGCCCGGCGTCATTTTCGAAGCGCTGGAGGTGGCCCTGGCCACTGCAACCAAAAAACGTTTTGAAGACGAAGTCGATCTGCGTGTGGAAATCAACCGCCACACCGGTAGCTACGAGACCTTCCGTCGCTGGACCGTGGTCGATGAAGCCGATCTGGACGATCCGGCGATCGAGACCTGGCTGGACAAGATCAAGGACACCCACCCTGAAGCCAAGGTAGGTGACGTGATCGAAGAGAAGATCGAGTCCATCGAATTTGGTCGCATCGCCGCCCAGACCGCCAAGCAGGTCATCGTGCAGAAGGTCCGCGAGGCCGAGCGTGCCCAGGTGGTCGATGCCTACCGCGAACGCGTTGGCGAAATCATCTCCGGTACCGTTAAAAAGGTTACCCGCGACAACGTCATCGTTGACCTGGGCAACAACGCCGAGGCCCTGTTGGCCCGCGAAGACATCATTCCCCGCGAAACCTTCCGTGTTGGCGTGCGCCTGCGTGCGCTGCTGAAGGAAATTCGCACTGAAAACCGTGGCCCTCAGCTGATCCTGTCGCGCACCGCGCCGCAGATGCTGATCGAGCTTTTCCGCATTGAAGTGCCGGAAATTGCCGAGGGCCTGATCGAAGTCATGGCTGCTTCCCGTGACCCGGGTTCGCGAGCCAAGATCGCCGTCCGCTCCAAGGACAAGCGTATCGACCCGCAAGGTGCCTGTATCGGCATGCGTGGTTCGCGCGTCCAGGCTGTATCCGGGGAGCTGGGTGGTGAGCGTGTGGATATCGTCCTGTGGGACGATAACCCGGCGCAGTTCGTCATCAACGCCATGTCGCCGGCTGAAGTCGCGGCGATCATCGTTGATGAAGATGCCCATGCCATGGACATCGCCGTCGCCGAGGACAACCTGGCCCAGGCCATTGGCCGTGGCGGTCAGAACGTTCGTCTTGCCAGTCAGTTGACCGGCTGGACCTTGAACGTGATGACCGAGAAGGACATCCAGGCCAAGCAACAGGCCGAAACCGGTGACATCCTGCGCAATTTCATCGATGAACTGGAAGTCGACGAGGAGCTGGCCCAAGTGCTGGTCGACGAAGGCTTCACCAGCCTCGAAGAAATTGCCTACGTACCGTTGGAAGAAATGCTCAACATCGATGGCTTTGACGAAGATATCGTCAATGAGCTCCGCGCTCGAGCCAAGGACCGTTTGTTGACCAAGGCCATCGCTACCGAAGAAAAACTGGCAGACGCCCACCCGGCCGAAGACCTGCTCTCCCTTGAGGGCATGGACAAGGACCTGGCGGCTGAACTGGCGGTGCGCGGCGTGGTTAACCGCGAAGACCTGGCCGAGCAGTCGATCGACGATCTGCTCGACATCGACGGCATCGACGAAGAGCGTGCCGGCAAGTTGATCATGGCCGCCCGAGCCCACTGGTTCGAGTAATTAGGCGCGGCCTGAGGAGAGAAGTGCATGACGCAAGTCACGGTGAAAGAACTGGCCCAAGAGGTCGAGGCACCGGTAGAGCGCCTGCTGCAGCAGATGCGTGAGGCAGGTCTGCCGCACACCGACGCCGGTCAGGTAGTGACCGACAATGAGAAGCAGACCCTGCTGACTCATTTGAAAAGCAGCCACAAGAGCAAGGCGGAAGAGCCGCGCAAGATTACCTTGCAGCGCAAAACCACCAGCACCCTGCGTGTCGCCGGTAGCAAGAGCATCAGCGTAGAAGTACGCAAGAAGAAAGTTTTCGTGCAGCGCAGCCCGGAAGAAATCCAGGCTGAGCAGAAGCGTGAGCTGGAAGAGCGCCGTGCGGCCGAAAACGCCGCGCGCGACAAGGTCGAGGCCGAAGTTCGCCAGCGCAACGAGGAACAGGCTCGCCGTCAGGCTGCCGATACCGCAACAGCAGCCCCGGCGCCTGCCGCCAAGCCAGAGCCGGCTCCTGCCGCTGCCCCGGCCCCGGTCGTCGCCGACGCGCCAGCCTCCGAAGACGCTGCAGCCCGTGCTGCCGAGCGCAAGAAGGACGAGACCCGTCGCAACGAGAGCCGTACCCGTGATGACGACCGTCGTCGTGGCGAAGCCCCTCGTGTGTCGATCAAGGTCAAGGTCAAGGAGAAGGAAAAGGCTCCAACGCCACGTGCCGCTCCGCGTACCACCGATGAAGAGAGCGACGGCGCCCGTCGTGGTCGTGGTGGCAAGAGCAAGCTGAAGAAGCGTAACCAGCACGGCTTCCAGAACCCGACCGGTCCAGTCATCCGTGACGTGACCATCGGCGAGACCATCACCGTCTCCGAACTGGCCCAGCAGATGTCGGTCAAGGCCGCTGAAGTGGTCAAGTTCATGTTCAAGATGGGTACTCCGGTCACCATCAACCAGGTGCTCGACCAGGAAACTGCCCAGCTGATCGCTGAAGAGCTGGGCCACAAGGTCACGCTGATCAGCGACACCGCGCTGGAAGATTCCCTGGCCGAATCGCTGAAGTTCGAAGGCCAGGCCGAGTCCCGCGCGCCGGTGGTTACCGTCATGGGTCACGTTGACCATGGCAAGACCTCGCTGCTCGACTACATCCGTCGTGCCAAGGTTGCTGCTGGCGAAGCCGGTGGCATTACCCAGCACATCGGTGCCTACCACGTGGAAACCGACCGCGGCATGGTCACCTTCCTCGATACCCCGGGCCACGCTGCGTTCACCCAGATGCGTGCCCGTGGTGCCAAGGCGACCGACATCGTCATCCTGGTGGTGGCGGCGGACGACGGCGTAATGCCGCAAACCCGCGAAGCGGTTCAGCATGCCAAGGCAGCTGGCGTTCCGCTGGTGGTTGCAGTGAACAAGATCGACAAGCCGGGTGCTGACCTCGATCGTATCCGTAACGAACTGGCCGTCGAAGGCGTTACCTCCGAGGACTGGGGTGGTGACACGCCATTCGTCAAGGTATCGGCGAAGATGGGTACCGGTGTCGACGAGCTGCTCGAAGCCGTGCTGCTGCAGGCCGAGATCCTCGAGCTGACTGCTACCCCGACTGCACCTGGTCGTGGCGTGGTCGTCGAATCGCGCCTGGACAAGGGCCGCGGCCCGGTCGCGACCATCCTGGTTCAGGACGGTACGCTGCGTCAGGGCGACATGGTGCTTTGCGGTTCCAACTATGGCCGCGTGCGTGCCATGCTCGACGAGAACGGCAAGCCTGTGAAAGAAGCCGGCCCGTCGATCCCGGTCGAGATCCTTGGCCTGGACGGTACCCCGGAAGCCGGTGACGAGCTGTCCGTGGTTGCCGACGAGAAGAAAGCCCGCGAAGTTGCCATGTTCCGTCAAGGCAAGTACCGCGAGGTCAAGCTGGCCCGCGCTCACGCCGGCAAGCTGGAAAACATCTTCGAGACCATGGGTCAGGAAGAGAAGAAAACCCTCAACATCGTGCTCAAGACCGATGTGCGTGGTTCTCTCGAGGCGCTGCAGGGTTCGCTTGGCGGCCTGGGCAACGACGAAGTGCAAGTGCGCGTGATTGGTGGTGGCGTCGGTGGTATCACCGAGAGCGATGCCAACCTGGCGCTGGCTTCGAACGCTGTACTGTTCGGCTTCAACGTGCGTGCCGATGCCGGTGCGCGCAAGATCGTCGAGCAGGAAGGTCTGGATATGCGTTACTACAACGTGATCTACGACATCATCGAAGACGTCAAGAAGGCCCTGACCGGCATGCTCGGCAGCGATGTTCGCGAGAACATCCTGGGTGTTGCCGAAGTGCGTGACGTGTTCCGTTCGCCGAAGTTCGGCGCCATCGCTGGCTGTATGGTCATCGAGGGTACCGTGTACCGCAACCGTCCGATCCGCGTACTGCGCGACGACGTTGTGATCTTCGAAGGCGAGCTGGAATCGCTGCGTCGCTTCAAGGACGACGCCTCCGAAGTGCGTTCGGGCATGGAGTGCGGTATTGGCGTCAAGAGCTACAACGACGTCAAGGTCGGCGACAAGATCGAAGTCTTCGAGAAAGTCCAGGTGGCTCGTACCCTTTAAGGGCGAGCGAGCCGCAAGCGCCCCTTGCAGGGCGGCTTGCGGTACCTCTTCAGGTAGCGCCCGGTCAGGCTCAGGTCTGCCCGGGCGTTTGCCGCTTTAAGTTACAGGTAGCAAGAATGGCCAAAGAATATAGCCGTACCCAACGTATTGGCGATCAGATGCAGCGCGAGCTGGCCGAGCTGATCCGTCGCGAAGTCAAGGACCCGCGTGTCGGCCTGGTGACCATCACCGCCGTGGACGTGAGCCGCGACCTGGGCCATGCCAAGGTGTTCATCACCGTCATGGGCGAAGAAACCCCGGACGCCGTGCAGCAGTCGCTCAAGGCACTCAACAGCGCTGCCAGCTTCCTGCGCCTGCACCTGGGGCGTTCGATGCAACTGCGCAGCGTGCCGCAACTGCACTTCCACTTCGATGAAAGTGTCAGCCGCGGTGTGCACCTGTCGGCGCTGATCGAGCGTGCAGTGGCCGAAGACCGCATGCACAAGGAAGCCGACGAGCCGGACACCAAGGAGTAAGCGGTGGCCCAGGTCAAACGTATCCGCCGCAACGTCAGCGGCATCATCCTGCTGGACAAGCCGCTGGGCTTCACCTCCAATGCCGCCCTGCAGAAAGTGCGCTGGCTGCTGAATGCGGAAAAGGCCGGCCACACCGGTAGCCTCGACCCGCTGGCAACGGGCGTGCTGCCTTTGTGCTTTGGCGAGGCGACCAAGTTTTCGCAGTACCTGCTCGACTCCGACAAGGGCTACGAAACGGTCATGCAGCTGGGGCAGACTACCAACACCGGCGACGCCGAAGGTGAGGTTCTGCAGACCCGTGAGGTGACCGTTGGTCGCGCCGATATCGAGGCGGTGCTGCCGCGTTTTCGCGGCCCCATCAGCCAGATACCGCCGATGTACTCGGCACTCAAGCGTGATGGCCAGCCACTGTACAAGCTGGCACGTGCAGGAGAGGTAGTGGAGCGCGAGGCGCGTTCTGTTACTATTGGCCGCTTGGAGTTGCTCGAGTGCGAAGGTACCCGTGCACGGTTGAGCGTAGGTTGCAGCAAAGGCACCTATATCCGCACCCTGGTGGAGGATATTGGCGAGGCCCTGGGCTGCGGCGCCTATGTTGCCGAGCTGCGCAGGACCCAGGCCGGGCCCTTCGCGCTGGCACAGACGGTGACCCTCGAAGCGCTCGAACAGGCTCACGCCGAAGGCGGCAACGAAGCGCTGGACCGCTTCCTGATGCCCTCGGACAGCGGCCTGCAGGACTGGCCAATGGTCAGCCTGTCCGAACACAGTGCGTTCTACTGGCTGCATGGGCAGGCGGTACGCGCGCCGGACGCGCCACAATTTGGCATGGTCCGGGTACAGGATCATAATGCGCGCTTCATCGGTATCGGTGAAGTGAGCGAAGACGGGCGCATCGCGCCGCGTCGGCTTATTCGGTCGGAATGACCGAAACCGCGGGGCCAGGCAATTGCCGAACCCCACGGCAGCAAGGGTGGCTGTCAGTAGGCACGGTCACACCTTTTTTATTAATACAGGGATTTGTCCCTGGCCTATTGGACCCCGCATGCGGGATCCGTTATCAGGAGAAGCCAAATGGCCCTCAGCGTTGAAGAAAAAGCTAAGATCGTTGCCGAATATCAGCAAGCCGCCGGCGATACCGGTAGCCCGGAAGTGCAGGTTGCTCTGCTGACCCACAACATCAACAAGCTGCAAGGCCACTTCAAGGCCAACGATAAAGACCACCACTCCCGTCGTGGTCTGATCCGTATGGTTAACCAGCGTCGTAAGCTGCTGGACTACCTGAAGGGCAAAGACACCACTCGTTACAGCGCCCTGATCGGTCGCCTGGGCCTGCGTCGCTAATAGCGGCCTGGTCAGTGGTGTGCATGGCGTGTCGCAGGCTTCGGCTTTGCTGTTTCGCAGCAGGGTCGTCGGGCACGCCACGCGTATCTCCGAGGTTGGCAGCCTGGTTCAGCTGAGCGGTTTACCGCGCAGCGGCCAGGCTCCCAGCCTCGTGTTGTATCTGGACGGTCAATGGGGCCGATTCCCCGTTCTGCCCAAGAATTCGCAAGAAACCAGTTCCCCCAAGAGCCACTGAAAAAGGTAGGAAACCGTGAACCCGGTAATCAAGACTTTCCAGTTCGGTCAATCGACCGTCACTCTCCAAACGGGCCGTATTGCCCGTCAGGCAACCGGCGCCGTGCTGGTTACCGTCGATAACGACGTCACCGTGCTGGTGACTGTGGTAGGCGCCAAACAGGCTGATCCAGGCAAGGGCTTCTTCCCGCTGTCGGTTCACTACCAGGAAAAGACCTACGCCGCTGGCAAGATCCCAGGTGGCTTCTTCAAGCGTGAAGGCCGTCCTTCCGAGAAAGAGACGCTGACCTCGCGCCTGATCGACCGTCCGATCCGCCCGCTGTTCCCGGAAGGCTTCATGAACGAAGTGCAGGTCGTCTGCACCGTGGTTTCCACCAGCAAGAAGACTGACCCGGACATCGCTGCGATGATCGGTACCTCGGCTGCCCTGGCCATTTCCGGCATTCCGTTCGAAGGCCCGATCGGCGCCGCGCGCGTGGCCTTCCACGAAAGCACCGGCTACCTGCTGAACCCGACTTACGAGCAACTGGCTGCCTCCAGCCTGGACATGGTCGTTGCCGGTACTTCCGACGCCGTGCTGATGGTTGAATCCGAAGCCCAGGAGCTGACCGAAGACCAGATGCTGGGCGCGGTACTGTTCGCCCATGACGAGTTCCAGGCCGTGATCCAGGCCGTGAAAGAGCTGGCTGCCGAAGCGGGCAAGCCAACCTGGGACTGGAAACCTGCGGTGGCCAACACCGAGCTGTTCAACGCCATCCGTGCCGAGTTCGGCGAAGCGGTTTCGCAAGGCTACACCATCACCGTCAAGGCCGACCGCTATGCGCGCCTGGGCGAGCTGCGTGACCAGGCGGTTGCCAAGTTCTCCGGTGAAGAAGGCCAGCCTTCGGCTGCTGAAGTAAAAGACATCTTCGGCGAAATCGAATACCGCACCGTTCGCGAAAACATCGTCAACGGCAAGCCACGTATCGACGGCCGCGACACCAAGACCGTTCGCCCGCTGAACATCGAAGTGGGCGTGCTGCCGAAAACCCACGGTTCGGCGCTGTTCACCCGCGGTGAAACCCAGGCCCTGGTGGTTGCGACCTTGGGTACTGCCCGTGACGCCCAGCTGCTGGACACCCTCGAAGGCGAGAAGAAAGACCCCTTCATGCTGCACTACAACTTCCCACCGTTCTCGGTAGGTGAGTGTGGCCGCATGGGCGGCGCTGGCCGTCGTGAAATCGGCCACGGCCGTCTGGCCCGTCGTTCGGTCCAGGCCATGCTGCCTGCCGCCGACGTGTTCCCGTACACCATCCGCGTGGTCTCGGAAATCACCGAATCCAACGGTTCCAGCTCCATGGCTTCGGTCTGCGGTGCTTCGCTGGCGCTGATGGACGCCGGTGTGCCGATGAAGGCGCCAGTGGCCGGTATCGCCATGGGCCTGGTGAAGGAAGGCGACAAGTTCGCGGTCCTGACCGACATCCTCGGTGACGAAGACCACCTGGGCGACATGGACTTCAAGGTAGCCGGTACCGCCAAAGGCGTCACTGCGCTGCAGATGGACATCAAGATCAACGGCATCACCGAAGAGATCATGGAAATCGCCCTGGGCCAAGCCCTGGAAGCGCGCCTGAACATCCTCGGCCAGATGAACCAGGTCATTGGCCAGTCGCGTACCGAGTTGTCGGCCAACGCGCCTACCATGATCTCGATGAAGATCGACACCGACAAGATCCGTGACGTGATCGGTAAAGGCGGCGCCACCATTCGCGCCATCTGCGAAGAGACCAAGGCTTCGATCGACATCGAAGACGACGGCTCGATCAAGATCTTCGGCGAAACCAAGGAAGCGGCAGATGCTGCCAAGCAGCGCATCCTGGGCATCACCGCCGAGGCCGAGATCGGCAAGATCTACGTCGGCAAGGTCGAGCGTATCGTCGACTTCGGCGCCTTCGTCAATATCCTGCCTGGCAAAGACGGCCTGGTGCACATCTCCATGCTGAGCGATGCGCGCGTCGAGAAAGTCACCGACATCCTCAAGGAAGGCCAGGAAGTTGAAGTACTGGTGCTGGACGTGGACAACCGCGGCCGTATCAAGCTGTCGATCAAGGACGTAGCCGCGGCCAAGGCCTCGGGCGTTTAAGCGACCGCTACGCAGCAATGAAAGAGCCCTTCGGGGCTCTTTTTTTTTGACCGGGGCGGGAACCTTTTGCGGACTTGCATCTTGCATGCAGGTTGCAGGTGCAGATTGCAAAATGCATGACTACGGCCGTTTCGCTTAATCGCTAAGGTACTGATTTATAAGGTTTTAATAGAAAATCAAAACCTGGCACAGCGCATGCAACTACCTTCATACCTGACGCCAGGACACACGGCGCAGACCTTTCGAAAAACAGGAGTGACCCACATGAAGAAGTTCGCCATTGCTGCCGCTACTGCTACCGCTCTGACCCTGACCATGGCTAACGCGGCTTTTGCCCAACAGACCACCCAGGCCCCGATGATGCTGGCGGCCGGTGAGGTGACCAAAGCTAAGGAAGCTACCTCCGATACCTGGATCACCACCAAGGTCAAGGCTGACCTGATGACCGAGAAAGGCGTACCAGGCAGCGACATCAAGGTAGAAACCAACAAAGGCGTGGTTTCGCTGTCGTCTGACGTGAAAGTGACTAACACCCAGAAAGAATTGGCAGTCAGCATTGCCAAGAAGATCAAAGGCGTACAGGCCGTTTCGGCTGACGGCCTGAAAGCCGAATAAGGAATGTCCCGTCGGCCAAACGGATTTGGCCACCAAATGCTGTAGGGCCGCTTCGCGGCCCCTTTTATTTAATAAGCCGGATTACTCGCTACCACATCACTCTCGAAGCATTCCTGCTCAATGATCAGCGGTTCGACCAGGGGCCGGCTATCTCGAAAATGGGCGGTCTGGGTATGCGCCTCATACGCCGCATCATCGCGGTAGATCTCATACAGGTAGATCACATCCGGATCGACCCTGTCCTGCGACACATCGAACACCAGGCAACCCGCCTCGCTGGCCACCGAAGCAGCGGCATTGACTTTGATCGCGCTAAGGAAAGCATCGGCACACCCGGGCTTCACGCGGGTCTTGATGAACAGGCTATACACAAAGCGCTCCTTTTGTTTTAAATTCAATGATGAATTGTATACAAAAAAGGAGCCTAGCCAATGTCTGAATTGCCTGCCCGTCCTGGCCGCCTGAATGGCCTGCGCCATATTGCCTTGCTGGTACCCAACCTTGAGGAGTGCGAACGCTTTTACGTCGATGTGCTGGGTATGGAAGTACTGAGCCGCGCCAATGAAGACTTGGTGTACCTGACCTGCGGTAATGACAACATGTCGCTGGGGCGCGGGGCAGGGGCTACCAACGGGTTGCAGACCTTGGATCATTACGGGTTCATCGTGGACAGCGTCGAGGAACTGGAGGCCTGGTATGCGTACTTCAAGGCCCGAGGGGTGACCTTGCTCGACCGGCCTTTCAACCATGGTGATGGCGCGCGCAGCTTCCACCTGCTGGACCCGGCGGGGAACAAGGTGCAGCCGCTGTATCACCCGGCGGTGTCGGGGCAGCGGTTGGTCTGAAGCCTGCGCCTGCCTCTGTGGGAGCGGCCTTGTGTCGCGAAAGGGCCGCGCAGCGGCCCCAGGGTTTCAGCAGCGATTTATCAATTGCTGGGGCCGCTTTGCGGCCCTTTCGCGACACAAGGCCGCTCCCACAGGTGCGCGTCAGGCTTGCTAATTATTCAGCATCCAGATGCATCGGGGTGACCACCCGGCCGTCTTTCTCGGGCTGGCCCAGGCTGGTGTCGATGAAGTACACCCGGTCATCTTCCAGCTTGCCTTTGTCGACCAGGTAATCCTTGATGCTGCTGGCCCGCTCCTGACCCAGCGTGCGCAACAATGCAGTACTCTCCGCCCACGACTTGATCACCGCATCGCGCAACTTGGCCGTGCGTTCGTCACGGCTTAGTTGCTCCCATTCGGCCGGCGGTTGTTGCTTCAGGCGTGTACGGTAGATGCCTTCGAGCATCGCGGGTTTGTCGCTGTCGTCGACCACCAGCATAGAGGCATTGGCAGGCACCTTGTCGCCGCGACGCTGCAATATCTTGTACCAGGTGGCCTGATACTCACGTTCCAGGCGTTGCTGGGCAATCAGTGGGCCATCGCTGGCCTGGGCGCTGGTGCCCTCGATTTCCAGGCGCAACTCCGGGCGTTCTTTAAGCGCGGAAGCCAGCTTGTCCAGCGCCGCCTGGGCATCGCCACTGAGGGTACTGGAACCGGGGGCGAAGGCGACGTTACCCAGGTCTTGCGAACCGCCGCCAGTGATCAGCCCACCGATGAACTTGAAGGGCGCCTGGGCTGCCCGCAGCACCAGGTTGCGCAGGGTTTGCCAGACGATCGGCATCACGCTGAACTGCGGGTTGTTGAGGTCGCCCGACACGGGCAGCTCGATCGAGATCTTGCCTTGAGTGTCCTTCAACAACGCCACCGCCAGGCGGATCGGCAGGTCGACCGCATCCGGGCTGTCGACTTTCTCACCTAACTGCAGTTGCTCCACCACTACCTTGTTCTCGGCTTTGAGCTGGCCATTGGTGATCAGGTAGTGCAAGTCGAGGTTGAGCCGGCCTTTGCGAATGCGGTAACCAGCGAATTTGCCGGAATAGGGCGTCAAGGTGGTCAGCTCGACGCGCTTGAAGCTGGTGGCGATGTCCAGGCTGGCCAGCGGGTTGAACGGGTTGAGGGCGCCCTTGATGGTAACCGGCGCGTAGCGGTCGACCTTGCCTTTCACATCCACCTTGGCAGGCACCGGCTTGCGGTTGTCGATGGTGCCGATCTGCCCGTTGAGTTGCTGCACGGCGGTGGCGAAGTTGGGGGTAAGGGACAGGTCGGCAAAGTTGGCCGAGCCGTTCTTGATGTCGACCTGGCCAATATGAATGCCCAGCGGCTTGTTGCTGCTGGCGGGGGCCGTTGTGGCCGGGCTGCTTGGCTTGGCGCCGGCCGGTTGCGGGATCAACAGGTCATTGACGTTGGTCGTGCGGTCTTCGTTGATGATGAAGCGCGCGTAGGGCTCCTGCAGGGTCACCTTGTCGATCGACAGGGCATCACCGTGCACATACGACAAGCCGTCTACGTTGACCTGTTGCCATTTCACAAAGTCCCGGCTCTTGATGGTGTCCAACGTATGCAGTTGGCTGACCTGGGCCTTGCCGGTGACCGTGAAGGCCAGTGGCGTGGTGTTCTTCAGGTCGACCTTGAGGTCACTGTCGAGCATGCCGCTGCGCAGTTCCAGCAGGATGAACGGGCTGACGTAGGCCTGGGCCACGCGCAGGTCGATGTCGCGGGTGCTGACGTCGAGCTTGGCCTGGATGGGCGCCAGGTTCACCTGGCCGGCGGCCTGCAGCTTGCCTTGCTTGCCTACGCCGGTATCGAGCTTGAGGGTGAAGGGGGACTGGTTGAGGCTGTCGAAGCCTTGCAGGTCGACATCCAGCGGGCCGACATCGAGCGCTACCGGTTCTTTCTGGCTGCGATCTGCCAGGTGCACCAGGTAGTTGCGCAGTTGCACGTCCTTGAGCAATACCTGCCAAGGCTTGGCCGGTTCGTTGGCCGATTGCGGCTCAGGCGCAGGGCCGGCGGCAGCCGGTTCGGCCTTTTCTTTCGGCGTGGCTTTGGCCGGTTGGCTGGCGAACAGCTTCTGCCAGTCGAGCTGGCCGTCCTTTTCCAGTGCAGCCCAGGTTTCCAGCTTGTCGCTGCGCAGCTTGCCCACACTGACCTGTTGCTTGACCAGGTCGACGGTCGTCTCGCTCACCTCCAGGTTGGCCAGGCGCGCCAACGGGCGGCCGTCTGGCGCGTTGATGGCGAACGGGGCCACCCGCAGCGTGGCGTTGTCCAGCAGCAGCTCGGTCTGCTTGGCGAGGTTGAGCTTGTACTGGGTCTGAAGGCTGACCAGCCCGTCCTGCAGCACCAGGGGCACGGCATCGCGCACGTAGGGCCAGAACAGCTTCATCTTGGCGTCGGTGACTTTCAGCGTGCCTTGCGAGGCGATCGGCGATAGGCTGAGGGTGCCGTTCCAGTCGATGCGCCCGCCGTTGGGGCCGTTGGCCACCAGGGTCATGTCGGCGTTGTCGTCAGGCAAGGTGCTGAGGTTCTTCAGCTCCAGGTTCATGTTGTCGTAGAGGAACTCGATGGGTTCGCTCGGGCGCATGTCCTGGAAGTGCAGCAAGCCTTGCTTGAGCTTGATGCTGCCGATACGCAGCGGGAAGGGGTCGCTGGGTGGCTCGTCGGGCTTGGCTTCGCTCGGCGGCAGCTTGAACAACGTCGTCAGGTTGAGTGTGCCGTCTTTGGCGAACAGGACCTGGTTGCGGGGCTTGTCGAGCTCGACCGCTTCCAGGTGCAGGGCCTTGCTCCACAGGCTGTCGAGCGACAGGTTGGCGTACAACCGGTCGAAACCGATCTGCTCCTTGCCAGGCTCGCCAAGCTGCAGGCCCCACAGGGTCAGCTCGAGGCTGAAGGGGTTGAGTTCGATGCGTTCAAGGTGCGCGGGCACGGTAGCGTACTTGGCCAATTGCTGATTGGCGATACGCAGCGCCACGCCGGGAAGAATCAGGAACCCAAGCAGGCTGTAGAGGGCTACCAGGGCCACGATGGCGCCAGCGGCGCGAGTCAATCCTTTGTACATGTGTCGCTTCGTCGGTCTGAGCAGGAGTGCTTGGAGTATGGCACGTTAAATCAGTTCCGCAGGCGCGACCTGTTGCCCTCACTCGATGCCCATGCGCCGCCTGGCGCGGTGCGCGGAGCCGTCGCGCATTGCCCAGCGCAGCAGCGCTGCCGTGGGCTTGAGGCCCAGGCGGATCAGGCGCTGCTGCCAGGGCCGGTGCTGCAGGCCAAGCAGGCTCTGGCCCCAGCCAGGCAGCAGGTCGATGCCGGCGTGCAGCATCAGTTTGCCCACCGGTTGAGCCAGGCGGCTGGGGGCAGGGGCGTCGAGCAGAATCCGCATGACCTCCCGGCTGCGCGCATCACAGTGCAGTTGCGGGCGCATGGCTTGCAGGTAGGCATCCACCTGCTGGCACGAGCGTGGTACGTCACGGGCGCCAAGGCGCTCGGCGATCAAGGCGATTTCATTGTAGTAGGCATCTTGCTCGCTGCGCGGCAGGTGCGGGTTACGGTAGCGCAAGTGGGCGGCCAGAAAGCTGCTGACCTCTGCCACATGCACCCAGGTCAGCAAAGCTGGGTCGCTGGCCGCGTAGGGCCGGCCATCCGGCGCGGTGCCGGTCACTTGCAGGTGGATGGTGCGCACTTTCTCGATCAGCCACTCGGCATCACCGGTCGCGCCGAAGGTTGTACCGGAGATGAACTGGCTGGTGCGCCGCAGGCGGCCGAGCAAGTCCTCGCGGAAGTTGGAGTGGTCCCACACGCCGGCCAGGGCCAGCGGATGCAATAGCTGCAGCATGAGTGCGCTGATGCCGCCGACCAGCATGCTCGGAAAATCGCCATGCACCTGCCAACTGACACTGTGCGGGCCGAACAGCCCTGGGTCACCCTTGGGGGACTCCAGGTCGAGCTGGCCGAGGGCCAGCCCGGTAAGGCTCATGACCTGGGTTTCGATACGGCGGCGTAGGGCTTCCATGGCGACCTGCGATACAGGGCGGCCATCAGCAGCGGCCGCCGGTTACTGGTTGAGGCGTTTGTCGATCAGGTCCTGCACCACGGCGGGGTCGGCCAGCGTCGAAGTATCGCCCAGGTTGTCCAGTTCGTTGCAGGCGATCTTGCGCAGTATACGCCGCATGATCTTGCCGGAGCGGGTCTTGGGCAGTGCCGGGGCCCACTGGATCAGCTCGGGCTTGGCGAAACTGCCGATTTCCTTACTGACCATGGCGAGTAGCTCGGCCTTGAGCGCTTCGTCCGGTGTAACGCCATTCATGGCCGTGACGAAGGCGTACACGCCCTGGCCCTTGAGGTCATGCGGGTAGCCGACCACGGCAGCTTCGGCGACGCGATCATGCAACACCAGTGCGCTTTCCACTTCGGCCGTGCCGATACGGTGCCCTGACACATTGATCACGTCGTCAATACGCCCGGTGATCCAGTAGTCGCCGTCGGCATCACGGCGGGCGCCATCGCCGGTGAAGTAGTAACCGGGCATGGGTTTGAAATACGTGTCGACCATGCGCTGGTGGTCGCCATAGACACTGCGGATCTGCCCGGGCCAGCTGGCCTTGATCACCAGCAGGCCGGCACCCGGCCCGTCTATCACCTCGCCCTTTTCATCCAGCAGGGCGGGCTGTACGCCGAACATGGGCTGGGTGGCACAGCCCGGCTTGAACGTGGTCGAGCCGGGCAGGGGGGTCAACATGATGCCGCCGGTTTCGGTCTGCCACCAGGTGTCGACGATGGGGCAGCGCTTTTGCCCGACCTCTTCGAAGTACCACTCCCAGGCTTCCGGGTTGATCGGCTCGCCGACACTGCCCAGCAGGCGCAGGCTTTTGCGCGAGGTGCCCTGCAGTGGCCCGGAGCCCTCGCGCATCAGTGCCCGCAGCGCGGTCGGCGCGGTGTAGAAAATATTGACCTGGTGCTTGTCCACCACCTGCCAGAAGCGCGAGGTGTCTGGGTAGTTCGGTACCCCTTCGAACATCAGCGAGATGGCGCCGTTGGCCAATGGGCCGTAGACGATGTAGCTGTGCCCGGTCACCCAGCCCACATCCGCGGTGCACCAGAATACTTCGCCGTCGCGGTAATCGAACACCACCTTGAAGGTCAGGGTTGCCTGCAACAGGTAGCCGGCGGTGGTGTGCAGCACGCCCTTGGGTTTGCCGGTGCTGCCAGAGGTGTAGAGGATGAACAGCGGGTCTTCGGCTGCCATGGGCTCGGGGGCGCAGTCGTCGCCGGCGTGTTCGGTTGCCTCGTGGTACCAGAGGTCGCGGCCCTCGGCCCAGTCCACCGCGCCTGCGGTACGGCGTACCACGAAGACGCTGCTGACGGCCGGGCAACTGGCCAGGGCTTTGTCGACGTTCTGCTTCAACGGGATACGCTTGCCGCCGCGCACGCCTTCATCGGCGGTAATCACCGTACGGCAGTCGGCATCGAGAAGACGATCACGCAGGGCGTCCGGCGAGAAGCCACCGAACACCACCGAATGGATAGCGCCGATGCGGGTGCAGGCCAGCATGGCGAACGCTGCTTCGGGGATCATCGGCATGTAGATGCACACGCGGTCGCCTTTCTTCACCCCGCGCGCCTTCAGGGCGTTGGCCAGGCGGCAGACTTCGCGGTGCAGTTCGCGGTAGCTGATGGCTTTGGCATCTTTAGGGTCGTCGCCTTCCCACAGCAAGGCCGTCTGCTCAGCGCGCTGGGCCAGGTGGCGGTCGATGCAGTTGTAACTGACGTTGAGCTGTGCGCCGTCGAACCAGCGGGCCTCGCCGGAGCGCAGGTCGCACTGCTGCACGCTTGACCACGGCTTGATCCAGTCCAGGCGCTTGGCTTGCTCGGCCCAGAAGGCGTCGGGGTCTTCTACCGACTGGCGGTAAAGGCGCTGGTAGTCGTCAGGTGTGAGGGCGGCGGACTGGCTGACGGCCAGGGCCTGGGGATAGTTGCGGATATCGAACATGGCGGTGGTCCTGCTCTTGTAAGGGGCGAGGGACTGCAACGGCTATTCGATAGGACAGTGTAGCTGGGAGAGGTGTTCAAATTGTGCCGGCCTCTTCGCGGGCATGCCCGCTCCCACAGGTACTACGCCCCACTCGCGGGCGGCGCTATCGCTGTGGGAGCGGGCGTGCCCGCGAAGCGGCCGGCACAGGCCTGAGATCACCCGCGATGACGGCCGCGGAAGTAGTTGATCAGGCCTTGGGTGGAACCATCTTCGGCGCTGTCGTCCAGGCTGCCGACCAGGCGCTGGTACACGCCCTTGCCCAGCTCCTTGCCCAACTCGACGCCCCACTGGTCGAAGGCGTTGATGCCCCAGACCACGCTTTGCACGAACACCTTGTGTTCATACATGGCCACCAGCGCCCCCAAACGGCGTGGGCTGATGCGCTCTACCACCAGGGTGTTGCTCGGGCGGTTGCCCGGGATCACCTTGTGCGGGGCCAGCTTTTCGATGTCTGCTTCGTTCAGCCCTTTGCCACGCAGCTCGGCTTCGGCTTCTTCGCGGGTTTTACCCAGCATCAGGGCCTGGCTTTGCGACAGGCAGTTGGCGTACAGCCACTGGTGATGGTCGGCGACCGGGTTGAAGCTCACGACCGGCACGATGAAGTCGGCCGGAATCAGCTGGGTGCCTTGGTGCAGCAACTGATGGTAGGCGTGCTGGCCATTACAGCCGACGCCACCCCAGATTACCGGGCCGGTTTCGGCTTTGACCGGGGTGCCGTCCTGCAGCACGCTCTTGCCGTTGGACTCCATGTCCAGTTGCTGCAGGTGCTTGGTGATGTTGCGCAGGTAATGGTCGTACGGCAGGATCGCATGGCTGCTGGCGCCCCAGAAGTTGCCGTACCACACGCCCAGCAGGGCCAGCAGTACCGGCATGTTCTTGTCGAACGGCGCGGTCTGGAAATGCTGGTCCATGGTGTAGGCGCCGGACAACAGCTCCTTGAAGTTGGCCATGCCGATGGCCAGGGCGATCGGCAGGCCGATGGCCGACCACAGCGAGTAGCGCCCCCCCACCCAGTCCCACATCGGGAAGATGTTCTCTTCGCGGATACCGAAGGCCACCGCGGCAGCCTTGTTGCTGGAAACCGCAATGAAGTGGCGGTACAGCTCGGCCTCCGAACCGCCCTGGGCCAGGTACCAGGTACGCGCAGCCATGGCGTTTTTCAGGGTTTCGAGGGTGTTGAACGACTTCGACGAAACAATGAACAGGGTCGTTTCGGCGCGCAGCTTGGCCGACAGTTCGTGGAACTCGCTGCCGTCGATGTTGGCCAGGTAGTGGCAGCGTACACCGCGCTGCGCGTAGGGCAGCAGGGCTTCGGAAACCAGCTCCGGGCCGAGGAACGAGCCGCCGATGCCGATGTTGACCACGTCGGTGATCGGCTTTTCGCTGTAGCCACGCCACAGGCCGTCATGGATGCGGCCAACCAGTTCAGTGATCTGGTTGAGTACCTTGTGCACTTCCGGCATGACGTTCACGCCGTTGACGCTGAGTTTGTCGCCAACCGGCCGGCGCAATGCGGTATGCAGCACCGGGCGGCCTTCGGAGGCGTTGATGATTTCGCCACTGAACATCGACTTGATAGCGTCCTGCAGGCCCACTTCGTTGGCCAGGTTGACCAACAGATCGCGGGTTTGCTCGGTGATCAGGTTTTTCGAGTAATCGAGAAACAGGCCGCAAGCGCTAAGGGAAAACTGGTCGAAGCGTTGGGCATCGGCGGCGAAGGCGTCGCGCATGCTGAAGCTCTGCATGGCGTCGCGGTGTTGCTGAAGCGCCTGCCAGGCGGGCAGCGCCGTCACATCGTGGGGTGTACGGTAATACGCCATTGCGCGGGGTTCCCTTAATGCGTGGTGAGGCCTTGGACACGGCAGTCATTGCCGGGTTCAGGCTGCATCATTATAGGCAAAGGTCACGCGCTGGGAATGGCTGTGGGACGGGGATTTTGAGGGGGCTGCAAAGCAGCCCCCAAGGCCTTTATGCGGTTTTCTCTTCCACATGCAGGTACAGATTGTCGATCAACCGGGTGTTACCCAGGTAAGCCGCCGCAATCACCACAAGGTCGCGATCATCGATCACCGCCGGGCGCAGGCTCACGGCATGGCGCACTTCCAGGTAATCTGGACGCAAACCCGCGGCAACCAGCTGCGCCTGCCCTTGGGCAACCAGCGCGGCAAAATCCCGCTGCCCGCGGCCAATGGCCGAAGCGATATGCTGCAGCGTACGGTACAGCGCGGGCGCGGTGGCCCGCTGCTCGGGCGTGAGGTAACCATTACGCGACGACAGCGCCAGGCCATCGTCGGCCCGCACGGTGGGCTCGCCAATGATCTGGATCGGCATGTTCAGGTCGCGGACCATGGCGCGGATCACTGCCAGTTGCTGGAAGTCCTTTTCACCGAACACCGCAAGGTCTGGCTGGACCATGTTGAACAGCTTGGTGACCACGGTGGCCACACCTTCGAAATGCCCTGGCCGGCTGGCGCCGCACAAGCCTTCGGAAAGCTGGGGAACACTGACCCGGGTTTGCACGCTCATGCCGTCGGGGTACATCTCTGCCACGCTGGGTGCGAACAAAAGGTTGCAGCCGGCTTGCAGCAGGCGCTCCTGGTCGGCGGCCAAGGTACGCGGGTAGCTGTCCAGGTCCTCGTTGGCACCGAACTGCAGCGGGTTGACGAAGATGCTGGCGACCACGAAATCGGCACGCTGCGCGGCCTTGGTGACCAGGGCCGCGTGGCCGCTGTGCAGGTTGCCCATGGTCGGCACGAAACCGATGCGCTTGCCCTCACCGCGGGCACGAGCTACTGCTGCGCGCAGTTCGCGGACGGTCTTGACTGTATTCATGCACTGAACCCGTGTTCGCTGCCTGGGAAACTGACTTGCTTGACGGCCTCGACGTAAGCAACGAGGGCGCTGTGGATATCCGGTTGGCCCTGCATGAAGTTCTTCACGAACTTGGGCACCCGGCCGCTCAGCGACAGGCCAAGCATGTCGTGCAGCACCAGCACCTGGCCATCGGTGGCACTGCCGGCGCCGATGCCGATCACCGGAATACCGACCGCGTTGGTGATTTCCGCGGCCAGTTCGCTGGGTACGCACTCCAGCAGCAGCATGGCTGCACCGGCCTGTTCCAGGGCAATGGCATCAGCGCGCATCTGCCGGGCCTGGGCTTCCTGGCGGCCTTGCACTTTATAGCCGCCCAGTACGTTGACGGTCTGCGGGGTCAGGCCCAGGTGCGCACACACCGGTACGCCACGCTCAGCCAGCAGGCGAATGGTTTCTGCCAGCCAGGCGGCACCTTCGATCTTGATCATGTGGGCACCTGCCTGCATCAGCGTGGCGCTGTTGGCAAAGGCCTGTTCCGGGGTGGCATGGGCCATGAATGGCAGGTCTACCAGGATCAGCGCGCCGTCATTGCCACGTTTGACGCTGGCGGTATGGTAGGCCATGTCGGCCGTGGTGACCGGCAAGGTACTGTCGTGGCCCTGCAGGACCATCCCCAGCGAGTCGCCCACCAGCAACACTTCAACACCGGCCTGGCTGGCGACTTTGGCGAAGGTCGCGTCGTAGCAGGTCAGCATGGTGATTTTTTCACCCTTGGCCTTGAGGCCATGCAGGGTGGTCAGGGTTACTTCAGGCATGTAGGAAATTCCTCGTTCAGGCGCTGTAAAAAACGACTGCATTCAACGCGTGTAGTCATCTTCCGGAGCGGCACATCATCGCGCGTGATGTTCGGGCACAGGTCCGTCCGGGCCTAAATACGGGTATGCGGCAGTCAGTTGCCACACGGGACGCCTATAGTCGTGAGCGAGGTGGGGGAAGTCAATCACCCTGTTACCGCATTGTTACGATCAGGGTGTTACTGGCGTTACCGGGCCGGTGCAACGGGCTGGAGCACCCGGTTTACAAGCGCTCCAGGCCGACGAATGGGCAAGCCTCAAGCAGCTGCGCAAGGGCGCGGCCATCGGCCAGGCGGAAGTCGCCCGGTACCAGCTCGGCCAGCGGGTACAGTACGAAGGGGCGGGCATGCATGTGGTAATGCGGCACCTTCAAGCGGGGCTCGTCGAGCACCTGGTCGCCGAACAGCAGGATGTCCAGATCCAGCGTGCGTGGGCCCCAGCGCTCGGCACGCACCCGGCCCTGGTCGTTCTCGATGGCTTGCAGGGCATCGAGCAAGGCCAGCGGTGCCAGCTGGGTGTCCAGCGCCGCGACGGCGTTGGTATAGCGTGGCTGCCCGGGCAACAGCGAATCGCTGGTGTAAAAGGCAGAGGCTGCTACCAGGCGCGTGGCCGCGACCTGGTCCAGCGCCTGCAACGCGCTGCGCAACTGCTCGGCCGGTGCAGCCAGGTTGCTGCCCAGGCCGACGTAGGCGCGCGTCGTCACTCGAATGCCTCGTCGCCAGCGCGCTTGCGTTTGCTGCCGCTGCGCTTGCGTTTACGCGGGCCGGCAGTGCTGCCTTCGTCACGGTTGCCCAGGTCGCGGATCATCTCGCGGCGCTCGCTGTCGTTGGCGTCCTGGTAATCGGTCCACCATTGCCCCAGGTCGTCGGTTTCTTCGCCCGCGCTTTCACGCAGCAGCAGGAAATCGTAACCGGCACGGAAGCGCGGGTTGTCCAGCAGCATGTCGGCGCGCTTGCCGCTGCGGCGTGGCAGGCGCTCCTGCATGTCCCAGATTTCCCGGATTGGCAGGGTGAAGCGCTTGGGGATGGCGATGCGGGCGCATTGCTCGGCGATCAGGTCGTGGGCTGCGCCATTCATGGCCGGAATCGGGGGTACGCCCTGGCTCTGCAAATGCAGCACGCGGGCTGGCAGGGCAGGCCACAGCAGCGCGGCGAACAGGAACGCCGGCGTTACCGGTTTGCCCTGCTTCACCCGCAGGTCGGTGTTGTTCAGTGCCTGGCTGATGAGCGTGTGGGTATAGGTCGGGCGCTCTTCCAGCGCGTGCACACTGGCCGGGAACAGCGGCTCGAACAGCTCCAGGTCGACCAGCATTTCAAAGGCGATGGCACCTTGGCCCGACAGGAACAGCTTCAGGCTCTCTTCGAACAAGCGCGCTGGCGGGATTTCGCGCAGCAGTGGGGCCAGTTCGCGGATCGGCTTGAAGGTATGCTTCTCGATACCGAAGTCCAGCTTGGCCGCAAAGCGCACTGCGCGCAGCATGCGCACCGGGTCTTCCTGGTAGCGGTGCGTCGGGTCGCCGATCAGCCGCAGCAGGCGGTTGCGAACATCGTGCACGCCGTTGGCGTAATCGAGAATGCGCTCGCTGACCGGGTCGTAGTACAGGGCGTTGATGGTGAAGTCGCGGCGCTGCGCGTCTTCTTCCAGGGTGCCGTATACGTTGTCACGCAGGATGCGACCACTGGCGTTATGCGACGAACGGTGGCTGTCATTCTGGTCATCTTCCGTATGCGGGGCACGGAAGGTAGCGACTTCGATGATTTCACGGCCGAAATGCACATGGACCAGCTTGAAGCGGCGGCCAATGATGCGCGCATTACGGAACTCGGCACGGACCTGTTCAGGGGTGGCACTGGTGGCAACGTCGAAGTCTTTCGGCGTAATGCCCAGCATCAGGTCGCGGACGCAGCCACCGACCAGGTAGGCCTGGTAACCGGCAGCCTGCAAGCGCTCGACAATGTTCACCGCGTGGCGGCTGAACTGGTGGCGCTGCAACGAGTGCTGGCTCTTGTTGATCACCTCAGGCGTGGTGCGCCTGTGGTGCTGGCCCGGTACGGGCGGGCGGAACGACTGGAACAGCTTCTTCAGCATGGGATGCACTGTTTGAAGGAATGTTCGGCCAAGAATAGGAGAATGGCCGCATGATGGGCGGGGATTCTAGCATTTACTCAGGGAATGGTGTAGGCGGGTAGCAGGAAGCCTGCGGGAATCGCAGAAACGACAAGGGGAGCCTAAGCTCCCCAAGAAGTGTCGTTGCGTGCTCTTATTATTTTTTTGCCGGGCTTTTTGTTTTTGTTGAGTGCCCTGCCCACAAAGCCTGAAGCTTGTGGACGACCCCCAAACCGGGGGTAAAGAGCAAACGGATTGCTTTGGCCGCTGATGTCACGTTGATCTGTTGATCCAACCAGTTCAGGCGCTGCTTTTTAGTGCAGTTTTTGTTGTTCTCTGCCTGGTCGTGGGGCAAGCCCCAAACACGCATCCTCTCCAAAAGAATCAGTTAGCTGCGCCTCCGCCGTCTTGTTTTTATTGTGCGTGAGCCGTTTCGTCTTGTTCTTATTATGAGTTGCAGTGCTTGTTATTGTTCTTGTACCAGAGATATAGCAGGTGCCGTGCCAACTTCTGAAAAACCAGTAAAATCAATGGTTTGCTGGATTCTGCAGGTTTGTGGCAGGCCCGAAATGTGGAAATTTCGTTACCGTACGCCTCGGTGACTGTTACGGCGCAGAGGGTGGGTAACAGATTTCTGCGGCGGCGGATGTGTTACCTGGGGTGTGGTGGCTGGCCGTTTCGCGGGCTTGCCCGCTCCCACAGGATCACCGTGGCTGCCAGGTTGCGCTGTGCTTGTGGGAGCGGGCAAGCCCGCGAACAGGCCGGTGAGGCTGGTAGAGAAGGGGTAGGAGGAACCTCCCACCCATGCGGGTCAGTTATCGCTGGTGGCGTTGCTCTTGCGCCGCGGAATGCCCAGGCGTTGGCGGCGTTCCCACAGGCATTTGCGGCTGACGCCGAGCTTGCGGGCCAGTTCGGTCTCGGTCATGTGGTCCTGGTGCTCGAGCACGAAGTGCTGGAAGTAGTCTTCCAGGGACAAGTCCTCGGTCGGCTCGTGGCTGGCATTGGCCGCGCTGGCCACCGCCAGGGCGTTGTCGAGAATATCGTCTTCTTCCAGGTCGCTCAGCTCGATGTCGATACCCAGCAGGTCGGCAGAAATTTCTGCGCTCTCGCTGAGAATGACCGCGCGCTCCACGGCGTTTTCCAGCTCACGTACGTTGCCCGGCCAGCTGTAGTGACGAATGGCCTGTTCGGCTTCGGCAGAGAAGTGCAGGTCATCACGGCCAATGCGCGCACTCTGGCGGGCCAGGAAGGCACTGGCGATTTCATTGACGTCGCTGCCGCGCTCGCGCAGCGCGGGCAGCTTCAGGGCGATCACGTGCAGGCGGTAGTACAAGTCTTCGCGGAACTGGCCGGCCTTGGCCAGGTTCTTCAGGTCGCGGTGGGTCGCGGCGATCAGGCGCACATCGACCTTTTGCGACTGCACCGAACCGACCCGGCGAATTTCCCCTTCCTGCAGCACGCGCAGCAGGCGGGCTTGGGCTTCCAGGGGCAGTTCCCCGATTTCATCGAGGAACAACGTACCACCGTCTGCAGCCTCCACCAGGCCCGCACGGCCGGCACTGGCGCCGGTGAACGCGCCTTTCTCGTGGCCGAACAGCTCGGACTCGATCAGGGTTTCGGGGATGGCCGCGCAGTTCACCGAAATCATCGGCGCCTTGGCGCGCCGCGACAGGTTGTGCAGGGCGCGCGCCACCAGCTCTTTACCGGTACCCGATTCGCCCTGGATCAGCACATTGGAATCGGTAGGGGCCACCTTGCGGATCTTGCTGTACATGTCCTGCATGGGCGGGCACGAGCCGATGATACCGATGTCGCCATTGGCCGCTGCCGGGGCCGCTTTGTCGGCAGGGGCTGCCTTGCCGGTGCTGGCGCGGGGCTCGGCAGCCGGTGCTGCAGCCGGGGCGTTCTGCCGGTCGCGCAGGATGCGGGCCACCGCTTGCAGCATTTCGTCGTGATCGAAGGGCTTGGCGATGTAGTCCACCGCGCCCATCTTCATCGAGTCCACGGCTGAGCGCAGGCTGGCGTAGCTGGTCATGATCAGCACCGGGGTGCCTTGGCCGAGCTTGATCAGCTCGGTGCCGGGTGCACCTGGCAGGCGCAGGTCACTGACGATCAGGTCGAAAGTGGCAATGCTGAAGCGTTCCTGGGCTTCCTGCACCGAGCCGGCTTCGCTGACCTGGTACTGGTTCCGCTCGAGCAGACGACGCAAGGCCGAGCGGATGATGGTTTCGTCTTCGACGATCAGAATGTGCGGCATTGATTCAATTCTCTCGACGGTCTCGAATTTCAGGGGACGTCGCTACGACATGCCGGGGCAGGGTCACGCGGATCCGGGTGCCACGTTGCCGTTCGATGTCGGCCGGGCTGTCGATGGTGATTTGCCCATAATGCTCTTCCACGATGGAATAGACCAGAGCGAGGCCCAGTCCGGTTCCCTCGCCGGGGTCCTTGGTGGTGAAGAACGGCTCGAACAGACGGTCCTGGATGTTCTTCGGGATGCCGCTGCCCTCGTCCTCGACGATCAGGTCGACGGTGTGCTCGCTCACCTCGCTGCGCACGCGCACTGCGCTACCGGGCGGCGAGGCGTCGCGCGCGTTGGAAAGCAGGTTGATCAGCACTTGGGCCAGGCGCTGCGGGTCGCCTTCTACCCAATGGTCGGGGTCGCAGAGGTTGAAGAACTGTACTTCGAAATTACGCCGGTTCAACGCCAGCAGACCAATGGCGTCCTGCGCCACTTCGGCCAGGCACACCGGTTCCTCGCTGTTCTGGTGGCTGCCACCGGCATGGGCAAAACTCATCAACGACTGGACGATGCGTGACACGCGTTTGGTTTGGTCGAGGATCTGGCTGGACAGCTCGGTGATTTCGCCGTCGCCTTCACGCTCCTCGCGCAGGTTTTGCGCCAGGCAGGCGATGCCGGTGATCGGGTTGCCGATTTCGTGGGCCACGCCGGCGGCCAGCCGGCCGATGCTGGCCAGGCGCTCGGAATGCACCAGCTTGTCTTCCAGGGCCTGGGTTTCGGTCAGGTCCTCGACCAGCAGTACCAGGCCGCTGTTACCGGGGGCCAGTGGTTCATCGATGGCCGCCTTGTGCAGGTTCAGCCAGCGTGGCTGGCCATCGAGTGCCAGGCGTTGTTTGTGCAGATGCTCGTCGGGCACGTTGATGAAGCCCTGCAGCAGCCCGCGCCAGGGCTCGGCGATGGTCACCAGGCGTGAGCCGACCACGTGCTTGGCGGCAATGCCGGTGAGCTCTTCCATGGCCTTGTTCCACATGAGGATTTCCTGGTCCTTGGCCAGCGAGCAGACGCCCATGGGCAGCTCCTGCAAGGTCTGGCGGTGGTAGCGGCGCAGGGCATCGAGCTCGGCGGCCAGGCCGGTCAGGCGCGAGTGGTAGTCTTCCAGGCGGCTTTCAATGAAGTGGATGTCCTCGGTGACGTAGTTCTCGTTACCGGACTTGTACGGCAGGAAGGTCTCGACCATGTCCTGAGCCACGCTCGGGCCCATCAGGCCCGACAGGTTGGCCTCGATGCGGTCACGCAGGCGGCGCAGGGCGTATGGCCGGCGTTCGTCGAACGGCAGGTAAAGGTCGCGCAGGGCCTGCTCCACTTCCTTTTGCGCGGCTTTGGCGCCCAGCGGCTTGGCCAGTTGGGTCGCGAATTCCTGGGGCGAGGCTGCGTGCAGTTCGCGGCGCTGTGGGCGGCGCACGTTGTCCACCGCGCAGGCTTCTGCGGCGCTGACCTCTTCGGTGCTGGCGTTGGTGAACAGCGAAATCAGGGTGAACAGCAGCACGTTGGCCGCCAGCGAGGCGATGGCCGCCATGTGCCAGCTGGTATCGTCCAGCACGTAGATCATGTCCAGCAGCGGGATATAGAAGCCTTGCAGGTTGCCCAGCAGCGGCAGCAGCATGGTCACCATCCACACCAGCGTGCCGGCCAGCAGCCCGGCGATGATGCCGCGGCGGTTGGCGGTCGGCCAGTACAACACGGACAGCACGCCGGGCAGGAACTGCAGCGTGGCCACGAACGCCACGATGCCCAGGTTGGCCAGGCTCTGGTGGTTGTTCTGGGTCAGGTAGAACATGAAGCCGGCGGTGATGATGGCGACGATCAGTGCGCGGCGGGTCCATTTCAGCCAGCGGTAGATGTTGCCCTCGGCCGGGGGCTGGTATAGCGGCAGCACCAGGTGGTTGAGGGCCATGCCCGACAGCGCCAGGGTGGTGACGATGATCAGGCCACTGGCCGCCGACAGGCCGCCTATATAGGCCAGCAGGGCCAGTGCCTGGTTGTTGGCGGCAATGCCCAGGCCCAGGGTGAAGTATTCGGGGTTGGTACTGGCGCCCAGGCGCAGCCCGGCCCAGAGTACCAGCGGCACGGCCAGGCTCATCAGCAGCAGGAACAGCGGCAGGCCCCAACTGGCGCTGACCAGCGAGCGTGGGTTGAGGTTTTCGGTGAAGGCCATGTGGTACATGTGCGGCATGACGATGGCCGAGGCGAAGAACACCAGCAGCAGGGTGCGCCACGGGCCTTCCTGCAGCGGGGTGTGCAGCGCGGCCAGGGCGGTCTGGTTCTGCAGCAGCCACACTTCCAGCTCGTGCGGGCCGCCAAACACGCCATACAGGGCGTACAGGCCGATACCGCCCAGTGCCAGCAGCTTGATCACCGACTCGAAGGCGATGGCGAACACCAGCCCTTCATGCTTTTCGCGCGTGGCGATATGCCGGGAGCCGAAGAAGATGGTGAACAGGATGATCAGCGCACAGAACGCGAAGGCCACCCGGGCCTTGACCGGCTCACCGGTAAGGATGCTGATCGAGTCGGCCACCGCCTGGATCTGCAACGCCAGCAACGGCAGTACGCCAATCAGCATGATAAGGGTGGTCAACGCGCCGGCCCAGGTGCTGCGGAAGCGGAACGCCAGCAGGTCGGCCAGCGACGACAGCTGGTAAGTGCGGGTGATCTTCAGGATCGGGTACAGCAGCACTGGCGCCAGCAGGAATGCACCGGACACCCCCAGGTAACAGGCAAGGAAGCCGTAGCCGTACTGATAGGCCAGGCCCACCGAGCCGTAGAACGCCCAGGCACTGGCGTAAACGCCCAGCGACAGGGTGTAGGTGAGCGGGTGGCGAATGATGGCGCGCGGGATCAGCCCGCGCTCGCTGACCCAGGCTACGCCGAACAGCACCATGAGGTACCCGGCGCTGATCAGGATCATCTGGGTCAGGCTAAAGCTCATCGGCATCTCGTTGGCTCTGCAGGATGAAGGTGACGACGATCAGGATCAGCCAGAGCAGGTACGGGCGGTACCACGCTCCGGTCGGTTCGATCCACCAGTCCATGATGGCCGGGGAGAACAGGTAGATCCCCACGACCAGAAGCAGGACCAAACGATAGATGTACATGCTGGCCTCGATGGTTGGGCGCTGCGGGTTTGAACTTATTATTGGCGCAAATGATTGGGCGGATGCTAGCGGGAATCGCTGAGGTTAGCCAAGGGTTTGAATTTGTTGGGCTTTTGTTTTGAGGGGAAGATGGCCTGTTCGGGCCCTATCGCTGGCAAGCCAGCTCCCACGGGGATCGCATCAGGGCTGACAGGTGTTTGCCACAAGGTATGCAGCGCCTGTTAGAGCGAGCGCCGCCCGCGCGGCGCATCGCGAGCTGCGCTCGCTCCTACGTTTGTTTCGGGCCAGTTATTCCTGTGGGATTTGCGCGCGAACGCCTTGGTGCATGCCTCAAAATCGCGTCGTACGAACAAGGCGGCCGCGCGCATCTGGCACAGAGGTTACTGGCCCGAAACAAACGTAGGAGCGAGCGCAGCTCGCGATGCGCCGCGCGGGCGGCGCTCGATCTCTCAGGCACTGAAGATGCAGCGGCTACCCTTGCCAGGAACCATAGAATCTCCCACAGGATCACCACAGGCGCTGCATACCTTCTGACAAACACCTGCCAGCCCTAAGGCGATCCCTGTGGGAGCTGGCTTGCCTGCGATAGGGCCGGCAAGGCCTCAGCGCAGTTCAGCCTCTGGCACCGTCGTGCGCTGCGCAATCGCTTCGGGCCGCCACTGCTGGCGGGCCACGGCCAATACTTCAGCCGGCGTTGCCAGCAGCAACTGCGGGTCAGTCGCCTGCCCCAGCGCCCGTAACGCCCGCAACAACAGCGGCGTCGCCTGCTCGGCCTGCAACGGCGGCGAACGGTATGACTTGCCAAGCTTGTGGCCGTCCGGCTGCACGATCAGCGGTATGTGCAGATAGCGCGGCTGCGAAAAGCCCAGCAGCTCTTGCAGGTACAGCTGGCGCGGGGTGTTGTCGAGCAGGTCGGCACCGCGCACGATGTGGGTTACACCTTGCCAGGCATCGTCCAGTACCACGGCCAGCTGGTAGGCATACAGGCCATCGCGGCGCTGTATCACGAAATCGCCCACGTCGCGGCCCAGGTGCTGCTGGTAAGCACCCTGTACGCGGTCGCTGAAACGGTAGATCAGCTCTGGCACCCGCAAGCGGATCGCCGCGCCCTCGCGCGCATGCCCGGCGTTACGGCACAGGCCTGGGTAGATGCCGCCATAGGCCTCCAGTTGCTTGCGCGAGCAGGTGCAGGCATAGGCCAGGCCCATGTTGAACAGGCGGTCGACCACGGCGGCATAGGCGTCGTGGCGCTGGCTTTGAAACACCACTTCGCCGTCCCAGTGCAGGCCGTAGCGTTCGAGGGTTTGCAAGATGGCGTCACGGGCGCCGGGCATTTCCCGGGGCGGGTCGGTGTCTTCCACGCGCAGCAGCCAGCGGCCGTCGACGGCGCGGGCATCCAGCCAGGAGGCGAGGGCAGCCACCAGTGAGCCAAAGTGCAGGAAACCGCTGGGGGTGGGGGCAAAGCGCCCGATGTAGCTGGAGTTGGTCATGGTCTGGCTGGGTATATAAATGCAACGGGGCGCATGATGCGCCCCGTTCGGTTGGAAGAAAGATCAGCCTTTGCCGACCGTTTTTTCCTTTTTCTCGGCGATTTCCTTGCAGTCGAAGCACAGGTCGGCGGTAGGGCGGGCTTCCAGGCGGCGCAGGCCGATCTCGATGCCGCACGACTCGCACCAGCCGTATTCGTCGGCCTTGATCTTGTCGAGGGTCTTGTCGATTTTCTTGATCAGCTTGCGCTCGCGGTCGCGGTTGCGCAGCTCAAGGGCGAATTCTTCTTCCTGGCTGGCACGGTCGGCCGGGTCGGGGAAGTTGGCTGCCTCGTCCTTCATGTGATCCACAGTGCGGTCCACACTGGTCATCAGCTCTTGCTTCCAGGCGCCGAGAAGCTTGGTGAAGTGCTTTTTCATGGGCTCACCCATGTATTCTTCACCCTTGGACTCTACGTAAGGCTCGACACCGTACATGGTCTGACCGGTTTTTTGCTTTTCTACGGTGGACATGAATAGACCGCCTCTCACTCATCTGATCCAATGCGCAGGATGCTCCATCTCCGGCGACCGCCGGCCCTGCGACTGCGAGCCGCCGAACTTACCAGATAGATCGGGGGTGCGCTAGCCCGCCCGATCCTGCTAACAGACACCGGCCTGAGCGGTACGTTCGATTGCTTACGCAGGTAGAATCTTCAGTTTAGCCGCTATTGAGAGAAGGTCATGGCCCACCCCTACAGCGCGCGCAGCCGCGCCATCGAACCTTTCCATGTCATGGCACTGCTGGCGCGGGCCAACGAGCTGCAGGCGGCCGGCCACGACGTGATCCACCTGGAAATCGGCGAGCCGGACTTCACCACCGCAGCACCGATTGTGGCTGCGGGCCAGGCCGCGCTGGCCGCCGGCCACACCCGCTATACCGCCGCACGCGGCCTGCCGGCGCTGCGCGAAGCGATAGCCGGGTTCTATGCACAGCGCTATGGCCTGAGCATCGACCCGCAGCGCATTCTCATTACCCCAGGCGGCTCAGGCGCCCTGTTACTGGCCAGCAGCCTGCTGGTCGACCCCGGCAAGCACTGGTTGCTGGCTGACCCGGGCTACCCGTGTAACCGCCACTTCCTGCGCCTGGTAGAAGGCGGGGCGCAACTGGTACCGGTCGGCCCGGAGGTGAACTACCAGTTGACCGCCGACCTGGTGCAGCGCTACTGGGACCAGGATACCGTTGGCGCCTTGGTCGCCTCGCCGGCCAACCCGACCGGCACGGTGCTGGGCCGTACCGAACTGGCCAGCCTGGCCAAGGCCACCCGTGAACGGCACGGCCACTTGGTAGTCGACGAGATTTACCATGGGCTGACGTACGGCATGGATGCGCCCAGCGTGCTGGAAGTGGATGACTCGGCGTTCGTCCTGAATAGTTTTTCCAAGTATTTCGGTATGACCGGCTGGCGCCTTGGCTGGCTGGTGGCGCCACCGCAGGCCGTGGCCGACCTGGAGAAACTGGCGCAGAACCTGTACATCAGTGCGCCGAGCATGGCACAGCATGCTGCGCTGGCGTGCTTCCAGCCCGAAACCCTGGCCATCTTCGAACAGCGTCGCGCCGAATTTGCCCGCCGCCGCGACTACCTGCTGCCGGCGCTGCGCGAGCTGGGTTTCCGCATTGCCGTTGAGCCGCAGGGGGCGTTCTATCTATATGCCGATATCAGCGCTTATGGCGGTGATGCGTTTGCCTTCTGTCGGCATTTCCTGGAGACCGAACACGTGGCCTTCACCCCGGGCCTGGACTTCGGTCGCCACCTGGCCGGGCACCATGTGCGCTTTGCCTACACGCAAAGCCTGCCGCGTCTGGAGGAGGCGGTGCATCGCATTGCCCGTGGCTTGCGGAGCTGGCAAGGCTGATGCTTTTTTCACCTGCACTCGAACACGGCCGCCTGCTGCGCCGCTACAAACGGTTCCTGGCCGATATCGAATTGGCCAGCGGCGAGCAGTTGACCATCCACTGCCCGAATACTGGCTCCATGCTCAATTGCATGCGTGAAGGCGGGCTGGTGTGGTTCAGCCGCTCCAACGACCCCAAGCGCAAACTGCCGGGCACCTGGGAAATCAGCGAAACCCCACAGGGCCGGTTGGCGTGCGTGAATACCGGGCGGGCCAATGCCCTGGTGGAAGAGGCGCTGCGCGCCGGTACGATCGCCGAGCTGGTCGGGTTCACGGCACTCAGGCGTGAGGTGGCGTATGGCGAGGAGGGCAGCCGCATCGACTTCCGCCTGGAGTTCGACGGTGCCCCGGCCTACGTCGAGGTCAAGAGCGTGACCCTGGGCTACCCCGATAGCCCGGTTGCGGCGTTTCCCGATGCGGTGACCCAGCGCGGGGCCAAGCACCTGCGCGAGCTGGCGAAGCTGGCCAGCCAAGGCATACGGGCGGTGCAACTGTATTGCGTCAACCTGACCGGCATCGACGCGGTGCGCCCTGCCGAGGAGATCGATGCCGCTTACGCTCAGGCGTTGCGTGCTGCGGTGGCGGGCGGGGTGGAAGTGCTGGCATACGGCACGCGCCTGGATCCGCAGGGTATCGTCATCGACCGCCGCTTGCCGGTGCTGCTCAACACTTGAGCCAGACGCCCTGGGTATCTTCATGGCAGCCCAGGGCCTGCAACTGCTCACCGTCACAGGGGCCGGCCACGCATTCGCCGCTCTCGATCAGGAACAGGGCGCCGTGATGGCCGCACTGGATCAGGCTCGCGCTGTCATCGAGAAACCGCTCCTGTGCCCAGTTCAACGGGATGCCCTTGTGTGGGCAGCGGTTGCGGTACAGGTAGACCTGGCCCTGGCGGCGCACGCCGAACAGTTGCAGGCCGTCTACGCTGAAGGCGCGTGTCTGGCCCTCGGCCAGGCTGGATGAGGTACAGAGAAAATGCATGGCAGTACGACTCGTGAAACAGATGATGGCTTGACGCGTCAATGCGAATAATTATCAAATTGCCCGCATTCGCTGCGTCCGGCTTCCCATGGTGCGCAGTTCCGCCGCTCGCCACAAGGCGTGCAGCTCGCCTTCAGAAGGAACCCGATGATGCGTCGTCCCGTCGCTTTGCTCGCCTTGTGTGCAAGCCTTGTGCTCTCTAGCCAGGCCCTGGCGGCAGACCTGCCGCAACGCTGGGTCAGCGCCGGCGGCGCGCTGAGCGAGTGGATATGCGCGTTGGGTGGTGAAGCGCGGCTGGTGGGGGTGGACACGACCAGTCAGCACCCAGCTTCGTTGAAGTCGCTGCCCAGCGTGGGGTACCAGCGCCAGCTGTCGGCCGAGGGCGTGCTCAGCCTGCGCCCGGATGTGCTGGTGGGTACCGAAGAAATGGGCCCGCCGCCGGTACTGGCGCAAATCCGCAAGGCCGGTGTGCGTGTCGAGCTGTTTTCCAGCAAGGCCGAGCTGGCGGCGGTAGACAGCAACCTCAAGCAGTTGGGGCAACTGCTGGGTGCAGAACCGCAGGCCACTGCGCTGGCCGCGGGTTACCATCAGCAACTGCAAACCTTGCAGGCCAAGGTCCAGCAGGCCCAGGCGCAGCACAAGGCACCCGGGGTGTTGCTGCTGGTCGGGCACGCTGGGGCCAAGCCGCTGATCGCCGGGCGTGGCACCGCCGGTGACTGGCTGCTGGGCCAGGCCGGTGGGCGCAACCTGGCAGAGCATCAGGGCTACAAGCAGTTCTCGAACGAAGCATTGGCTGCCCTGGACCCGGATGTGATCGTGTTCTCCGACCGGGCGCTGGCCGATGAGCAGGCGCTGCAGGCTTTGTTGAAAGAAAACCCGGCGCTGGCGGCTTCGCGTGCCGTGCGTGGGCAACGCCTGGTATCGCTTGACCCCACGCTGCTGGTCGGTGGGCTTGGGCCGCGCCTGCCGGCGACCTTGCAATCACTGGCAGCTACCTTCTACCCGGCAGCCAAGGCCAGCTTCGCACAATGAAACAGCGGGTCCAGCCACGTACGTTGTTCATTTGCCTGAGCCTGCTGTGCCTGCTGGCGGTGTGGCTGTCGCTGGCGCTGGGGCCGGTCAGCCTGCCACTGTTCGATACCCTGCGCGCGGGCCTGCGGTTGATGGGGGTGCCCATTACCGCCGACGGCTTGCAGCAGGCCGAAATGATCCTCGGCCAGATCCGTCTGCCGCGCACCTTGCTTGGGCTGGCAGTGGGCGCGGTGCTGGCGTTGTCCGGGGTCGCCATGCAGGGGTTGTTCCGTAATCCGCTGGCCGATCCGGGTTTGGTCGGGGTGGCCGCCGGGGCGGCCGTGGGCGCGGCGCTCGCTATTGTCGGCGGGGCCTGGTTCGGCGGCCTGCCAGAGGCCTTTGCACCCTATTTGCTGTCGTTCTGTGCCTTTGTCGGGGGCCTTGGCGTGACGGCGCTGGTCTACCGCCTGGGCCGCCGCGATGGGCAGACCAACGTGGCCACCATGCTGCTGGCCGGGGTCGCGATGACGGCACTGGGCGGCGCGGTGGTGGGGCTGTTCTCGTACCTGGCCGATGACGCCACGTTGCGTACGTTGACCATCTGGAACCTGGGCAGCCTCAACGGTGCCAGCTACGACCGGCTATGGCCGTTATTGCTGGTGGCGGCGGGTGTGGCACTGTGGCTGCCACGGCGGGCCAAAGCGCTGAATGCCTTGCTTTTGGGGGAATCCGAGGCCCGCCACCTGGGCGTTGATGTGGAGCGGCTCAAGCGCGAACTGGTGTTCTGCACGGCGCTTGGGGTGGGTGCGGCTGTTGCGGCTGCCGGCCTGATCGGCTTCATCGGCCTGGTGGTGCCGCACCTGGTGCGTTTGCTGGCCGGGCCGGATCACCGGGTGTTGTTGCCAGCCTCGCTGCTGGCTGGCGGTGTGCTCATGCTGTTTGCCGACCTGGCGGCACGGCTGCTGCTGGCACCTGCCGAGTTGCCGATCGGCATCGTCACGGCCTTTGTCGGGGCGCCGTTCTTTCTGTTCCTGCTGGTGCGAGGGCGCAGCTGATGTTGCATGCCGAGGGCCTGCACTTGCGGCGGGGCAGCAACGAGGTGCTGCATGACATTGATCTGCAATTGCCCCCCGGCCAGGTGGTGGGCGTGCTCGGCCCCAACGGCGCGGGTAAGAGCAGCCTGTTGGGCGTGATGTGTGGCGAGCTGGTGCCAGACCGTGGGCGGGTGACGTTGCAGGGGCGCGGCCTCGGTGATTGGCCTGGACAAGAGCGGGCCCGGCGCCTGGCCGTATTGCCTCAGGTGTCGAGCCTGGGGTTTTCGTTCAGCGTCGAGGAAGTGGTGGCCATGGGCCGCATGCCGCACGGCACCGGGCAGCGGCGCGACGCCGAAATTGTCGAAGCGGCGTTGCAGGCAGCAGATGCCTGGCACCTGGTAGGGCGCAGTTACCTGGCGTTGTCCGGCGGCGAGCGGCAACGCGTGCACCTTGCCCGTGTGCTGGCGCAGTTGTGGCCGGGGGAGCAGGGCACTACCTTGTTGCTCGATGAGCCCACCTCGATGCTCGACCCGCTGCACCAGCACACTACCCTGGAGGCTGTGCGCCGCTTTGCCGACCGCGGCGCCGCAGTGCTGGTGATCTTGCATGACCTGAACCTGGCGGCACGCTACTGTGACCGGATCCTGTTGCTGGAGCAGGGGCGTTGCCATGCCTTTGCCTCGCCTGAACAGGTGCTGACGCCGGCAGCGTTGAAAGCCGTGTACGGGATCGACGTGCTGGTGCAGGCACATCCTGAGCGTGGCCACCCGCTGATCATTACCCGTTAAAGCCGGCCCGATCGTGGTCGTGAGCGGCCGCTACCCATGGAGCTTCTGCCAATGCGACACCCGCTGTTGTCCGGTTTTTCGCTGTGCATGTTACTGGTATTGGGCGGCTGCCAGGCCAGCCTGCCACCGTTGCCTGCCTGGCAGAGCACCGAAGGGCGCACGCATGCCCAGCTCGGGCAGGTGGTCGATCTCGGCAGCGGGCAGGTAATCAGCCCGGACCAACTGGTGCAGCGTTTGGCTACCGCACCGCGAGTACTGGTCGGCGAAAAACATGACAACCCCGACCACCACGCACTGCAAGTGTGGTTGCTGCACGCCCTGCAGAGCCAGCGTGCCCAGGGCAGCCTATTGCTGGAGATGCTGCAACCTGAACAGCAGCCGCGGGTGGACAGGCTCAAAGGGCAACCCTTGCCGACAGACTTGCCCAAGGCACTGGCGTGGCAGGAGGGCTGGGACTGGCAGTTGTACGGGCCGATCGTGCGTGCAGCCCTGCAACAGCAGATCCCGCTGTTGGCCGCCAACCTTTCCCCAAGTGAAATGCGCCAGGCCTACCGGCAGCCGGCGCCATTGGCGGGCGAGAAATCCAATGCCGCGACCGTCAGGGCGAGCTTGCTGCAGCAGGTACGCACCGGGCATTGCGGGATGCTGCCGGAAAGCCAGCTACCGGCGATGCTGGCCGTGCAGCAGCAGCGTGACCGGCGCATGGCCGAGCGCTTGCTGGCGGCGCCGCAACCGGCACTGCTGTTTGCCGGGGCCTATCACGTGCGCAAGGACCTGGGCGTGCCGTTGCACCTGAGTGACTTGGGTGCGCAGGGTGCGAGCAAGGTGCTGATGCTGGCCGAGGTGGGCGAGAAGGTTCAAGCAGGTGAGGCCGATTACGTGTGGTACACGGCGGCGACGCCAGAGCAGGATTATTGCGCGCAGCTGAAACGATAAGACATGAGAACCTTGGGCAAAAAAAGACCCGGCAAATTGCCGGGTCAATAACCGTGATTAGCCTGATGAGGAGATAATCTGAGAGTCCGAACCAGGGGCTCTTAGCTTATCCAACCAGTCTCGCGACCAGTTGTGATAATCATAACAATTCTCATTTAGACGTCAATCCCTTTTCGCGCTTATTTTGGATTTTTTTGCGCGGGGGTTTTCGCATCCAGTTGTTGGTTGAGGGCTTCCTTGCGTTCGAGTGGCAAATCGTTCCAGTGCATATCCAGCAGGGCGCCTTCTATGGCATACAACAGCACCTTCGATGCGCGAAACCCTCGCGTCTTCACGGCCTGGTATGCACCCACCGCACCCAGGCGGCGCAGATCCGATGCACTGTGAATGCCGGCCGCATGCAGCCACTGCGCAGAGGTCTTGCCAAGGTTTTTCAGATGCTGCAATTCATCGTTCATCGAGCCTCCTTGCGATGGCTGAACGGGTCATGGGGAGATAAATCGCGAGCAGGTCAGAGAGGAGTGTAGCGGGGGTTGGGGAATACGCGGCTTTTTGCCATCGGGACGATGAGACGCCCTTTGCCGGCCTCTTCGCGGGCTCGCCCGCTCCCACAGGTTCGGCGCAGCCTTCAAAGGCTGTGGTTTACCAGTGGGAGCGGGCGAGCCCGCGAAGGGCCGGCCCAGGAAACCGGCTAGCTTACAAGCCAGGCAGACGCTGGCGAATCTGCTCGATCACCTGGTCCATGCTGCCAGCCGTCTGGGTGTCAACGTGGGTGCTCTGCGCCAGCTCCTGCGTATCCAGCGCCTCTCGGCTGGCCTGCTGCGCCTTGACCACCTCCAAGGTGGCATCCGACGGGTCGCTGTTCTCGGCCTGGCGCTGCTCCAGCCAGCTGGCGATCACCGCATCCGGCGCGTGGCAGTCCAGAATCAGGAACGGCACGCCAGTCTGGCTGGCGACCTCGGCCGCAGCCTGGCGCTGTTCGCGTTTGAGGTAGGTGGCATCCAGCACCACCGGGAACCCTGCCCGCAGTACGGTCGCGGCGACTTCGTGCAGGCGCCGGTAAGTGGCAGTGCTGGCCTCCTCGGCATAGATGCCGGTGCTGAGCTGGGCGGCCTCAACCTGCTGCTGTTCGCCGTACAAGCGCTTGCGCTCTACGTCGGAACGCACGCGCACCGCGCCCAGGGCCTCGACCATGCGCATGGCCACGTGGCTTTTGCCCACTGCCGATACACCGTGGGTGATGGCCAGCAGGCGCGAAGGGATGGCGCTGTAGCTTTCTGCCAGGTTGGCGTAGTTGCGGTAGGTGCGCAGGGTGGTGGCACGCTGCACGCCATCGGCATTGGCCGGCATGCTGAACAGGGCGACCTTGGCCCGCACCAGTGCGCGGTAGGCCTTGTAGAAGTTGAGCAGCTCCAGGCCCTCGTAGTCGCCGGTCAGTTCCAGGTACTGGCTGATGAAGCGCCGGGCCAGGCACTTGAGGCCGCGGTCTTCCAAGTCCATCGCCAGGAAGCCGGTGTCGGCGTAGACGTCGGTCAGGCGGAACGGTTCGTTGAATTCGATGCAGTCGAAGATCACCACCTGGCCATCGATCAGCGTGGCGTTGCCCAAGTGAATGTCACCGTGGCATTCGCGAATGAAGCCATTGGCCTTGCGTTTTTCCAGCAGGCCATGCAGGCGCTCGAAGCTGCTGCGTGCCCAGGCTTGCAGGGCGTCTAGCTGTTGCAGGTCGGCCTTGTCGCTGAGGAACGGGCGAATCTGCTCGAAGTTCTGCTCCACCGGCGCCATGACGGCCTCCGGCGTGCCCAGTGGGTGCTCGACCGGTACCCGCGGGGCCTGCAGGTGGAATTCGGCAATCTGCCGGGCCATCTGGTCGATGTGCGTGGCGTTCAGTTCGCCATTGGCCTGCAAGGTGCTGAGCATCTGGCCTTGGGGGAACTGGCGCATCTTCAGTGCATATTCGATAGCCTGGCCTTCGCCGGCGAGTTGCGGCGCATCGGCGCTACCGGTGATCGGCAAAACGTCCAGGTACAGGCCGTCGGTCAGGCGCTGGTTCAGGCGCAATTCTTCGTTACAGAAATGCTGGCGCTGGTCCAGGCCAGTGAAGTCGAGAAAGCCGAAGTTCATCGGCTTCTTGATCTTGTAGGCGTACTCGCCCGTCAGCAGCACCCAGGAGATATGCGTCTCGATGAGCTGGAACCCGTCCACGGGGTGGGGGTACAGGGCGGGGTTCTGCAACGCAGTGATAAGAGCTTGGCTCACGGCAAATCCTTCCGGGGGCAGGGAATTCGAATGCATCATTATGGTCAATGGTGCAGTCCCTGCCTACCGCCGGGCCGCCTGCCCAGTCTTTCCAAAGTGCGTATAATCCGCCGTCATGACCCGAACCCGAACTCCCCGTACCCCTCAAAAACGCCCGACCGGCCGCTCTCGCGCCTGGCTGGGCTGGGCTTTGAAGCTCAGCCTGGTAGGCCTGGTGATCGTCGCCGGCTTCGCGGTTTACCTCGATGCCGTTGTCCAGGAAAAGTTCTCTGGCAAGCGCTGGACCATCCCGGCCAAGGTGTATGCACGGCCGTTGGAGCTGTTCACCGGCCAGAAACTGAGCAAGAACGACTTCCTCACCGAGCTCGACGCGCTTGGCTACCGGCGTGAAAGCGCGGCCAACGGCCCGGGGGCGGCGGCCGTCAACGGCAACACCGTCGACCTCAACACCCGTGGCTTCCAGTTCTACGAGGGCATGGAGCCCGCGCAGTTCGTGCGCGTGCGGTTCTCCGGCGATTACGTGGCCGGCCTTTCCGGGGCCAATGGCAAGGCGCTTGACGTGGTGCGCCTGGAGCCGCTGATGATCGGCGGTATCTACCCGAAAAACCTTGAAGACCGCATTCTGATCAAGATCGACCAGGTGCCCAAGTACCTGCTCGAGACCCTGGTTGCCACGGAAGACCGCGACTTCTACAGCCACCATGGCGTGTCGCCCAAGTCCATCGCCCGGGCCATGTGGGTGAATACTTCATCCGGCTCGATGCGCCAGGGTGGCAGTACCTTGACCCAGCAGTTGGTGAAGAACTTCTACCTCAGCAGCGAGCGCAGCCTCAGCCGCAAAGTGACCGAAGCGATGATGGCGGTGCTGCTCGAACTGCATTACGACAAGCGCGAAATCCTCGAGGCCTACCTCAACGAGGTCTTTGTCGGGCAGGACGGCCAGCGTGCCGTGCACGGCTTCGGCCTGGCCAGCCAGTTCTTCTTCAGCCAGCCGCTGTCGGAGTTGAAGCTGCACCAGATCGCCTTGTTGGTGGGCATGGTCAAGGGCCCGTCCTACTACAACCCGCGGCGCTACCCTGAACGTGCCCTGGCCCGCCGCAACCTGGTGCTCGACCTGGTGGCCGAGCAAGGCGTGGCCAGCCAGGAGGAGGTCGATGCAGCGAAGAAGATGCCGCTGGGCGTGACCAAACGTGGCAGCCTGGCCGACAGCTCGTTCCCGGCCTTCCTCGACCTGGTCAAGCGGCAGTTGCGCCAGGACTACCGCGATGAAGACTTGACCGAGGAAGGCTTGCGTATCTTTACCAGCTTCGACCCGATCCTGCAGATGAAGGCCGAAGCCTCGATGAGCGAGACGTTCAAGCGCCTGGCCGGGCGCAAAGGGTCGGACGAGGTCGAATCGGCGATGGTCGTGACCAACCCGGAAACCGGTGAGGTACAGGCCCTGATCGGCAGCCGCCAGGCAGGTTTCGCCGGCTTCAACCGCGCCATCGATGCCTCGCGGCCGATCGGCTCGCTGGTCAAGCCGGCTGTCTACCTGACCGCGCTGGAGCAGCCGAGCAAGTACACCCTGACCAGCTGGGTGCAGGATGAGCCGTTTTCGGTCAAAGGTGGCGACGGTCAGGTCTGGCGCCCACAAAACTATGACCGCCGCCCGCACGGCACGATCTACCTGTACCAGGGGCTGGCCAATTCCTACAACCTGTCGACTGCCAAGATCGGCCTGGAAGTGGGGGTGCCAAACGTGATCAAGACCATCGGCCGGCTGGGGGTGAATGTCGACTGGCCAGCCTTCCCGGCCATGCTGCTGGGGGCTGGCGGCATGTCGCCGATGCAGGTCGCGACCATGTACCAGACCATTGCCAATGGTGGCTTCAACACGCCGATGCGCGGTATTCGCAGCGTGCTCACCGCCGAGGGCGAACCGCTCAAGCGCTACCCGTTCCAGATCCAGCAAACCTTCGACCCGGGTGCCATCTACCTGGTGCAGAACGCCATGCAGCGAGTGATGCGCGAAGGTACCGGGCGCTCGGTGTACAACACCTTGCCGCGCTCGTTGACCCTGGCGGGCAAGACCGGTACCAGCAACGACTCGCGCGACAGCTGGTTCTCTGGTTTCAGCCAGGATTTGCTGGCGGTGGTGTGGATGGGCCGCGACGATAACGGGAAAACACCGTTCACCGGCGCCACCGGTGCCCTGCAAGTATGGACCAGCTTCATGAAGAAGGCCGACCCGCTGCCGCTGGACATGCCGCAACCGGACAACGTGGTACAGGCCTGGATCGACCCCTATAGCGGCCAAGGGTCTGACGGCAGCTGTCCGGGAGCGGTACAGATGCCGTATATTCGCGGCAGTGAACCGCCCGCCGGCGCAACCTGTGGCGGCGAGCAGAATCCAGCTGAATCGGTCATGGACTGGGTCAAGGGCTGGATGAATTAAGCGCAGGCTGCATTGATGAGGTGTGACGTGAACAAGTGGCTGTTTCCTGCCGTGACGGCGCTGGCTGTGCTCCAGGGGTGCTCCAGCGTCCCGCGCGGCAATATTCCGGTGGTCGATTCGAGCACCCGCGTGTCGAACAGCGAGCGCGTGTCTGCCAACCGCTCGGCGGGTGGTTACAACGCTGGCACCGCGCAAGCGCAAACAATGCCTGAGGATTCCGGCGTCACCGTGATGATCCCGCAGGGCGCAGGCGCTTCGGGCATCCAGACCTTCCCGGCGGCCAATGGCGCGGCGCCGATCAGCACCGCGCCGATCACGCCGGGGCCGATCACTACCGGGCCGGCCACGTCGGCGCCCATGACCACCAACCCCAACCCGATCGCCGACGAACCGTTCGATATCGCGGCGATGAACAGCGCCCCACAAAGCACCAGTGCCCCCACCGGTATTCCGCGCAGCAACACGGCTGCAGGTGGCCTGGCGGCTGACGAGCAACTGGACGGCCCAGTACTGGCACTGCTGACCACCGCCACCACCCAGCAGGGCAGTGGCGATTTCAACGGTGCTGCTTCCAGCCTGGAGCGTGCCCAGCGCATTGCCCCGCGCGAACCGCAGGTGCTCTACCGCCTGGCCCAGGTGCGTTTGTCGCAAGGCGATGCCCCGCAGGCCGAGCAGCTGGCGCGTCGCGCCCTGACCTACGCCAATGGCCGCCCCAGCCTGCAGGCCGAACTGTGGAACACCATCGCACAAGCCCGTGAAAAGCAGGGCGATAGCGCTGGCGCCGCCTTGGCCCGGCAAAAAGCGCGGGTCAGTTCCTGATGATCGAGCAACGTATTCTGGACATCGCCGACCACCTGCTGCTGATCGAGCGCGAGCTGCAGGTGCAAGGCTGGTGGGAGGACGAGCCACCGAGCGACGAGGCGCTGGCCAGTACGGTGCCCTTCGCCGTCGATACCTTGCGTTTCGAGCAATGGCTGCAATGGATCTTCCTGCAACGCATGAAGATCATCATCGAGCTCGGCCAGCCGCTGCCAAATGCCTCCAGCATCCTGGTCATGGCCGAAACGGTGTTTGCCGACCGGCCGGAGCAAAGTCGTGAGCTGCGCCGGCTGTTGGCAGCTTTTGACCAATTGATCGCTCCTTCTGCCTGATTTCTTCAGTTTTTTCGTCAAGGGCCGCAGATTGTGGCCCTTTTTTATGGAAATCTTATTAATTCTGCTGCTGAAGCGATTTTTAGTGGTTGCAAGAATTCATCTCGGGGAAAAATTGGCAATAATTTTTCTTGACTTGTGCGCGCCGAATCACAAGAATCCAACTTCCGCTTTAGAGGGACTGCCAGAAGCAGACCCGCTAAGCAGATCATGAGGCGCACACCCGCGCCGACCTGTTACACCCCGCAACGCGTTACCTCGCGCTGGGTGGGAAAACCCCGCAACACTCTGGGGCGCTCCCAATACTTGCTCAGTCAGTGCTGACGTTCGCTCATGCTCTGCTTGGCAGTAAACCTATTAAGACCCGTCCTGAAGGGGCGGTATTCTGGCGTTTTAGAGGTGAACAACGTGGAGCTTTTATCTGGCGCTGAGATGGTCGTCCGCTTCTTGCGTGACGAAGGCGTTAAGCACATCTACGGGTACCCTGGTGGTGCTCTCCTGCATGTTTACGACGCGCTGTTCAAAGAACCGGAAGTGGAACACATCCTGGTTCGTCACGAACAGGCGGCAACCCATATGGCGGACGGCTACGCCCGCGCCACCGGCAAGGCCGGTGTGGTGCTGGTAACCTCCGGCCCGGGCGCGACCAATGCCATCACCGGTATTGCCACCGCCTACATGGACTCGATTCCGATGGTCATCCTGTCCGGCCAGGTGCCTAGCACCATGGTAGGTACCGATGCCTTCCAGGAAACCGACATGATCGGTATCTCGCGGCCGATCGTGAAGCACAGCTTCATGATCAAGCACCCGACCGAGATCCCTGAAATTCTGAAAAAGGCGTTCTACCTGGCGCAATCCGGTCGCCCAGGTCCAGTCGTGGTCGACATTCCAAAAGACATGACCAACCCGGCTGAAAAGTTCGAATACGTCTACCCGAAAAAGGTCAAGCTGCGCTCGTACAGCCCAGCGGTCCGTGGCCACTCCGGCCAGATCCGCAAGGCGGCCGAGATGCTGCTGGCTGCCAAGCGCCCAATCGTCTACGCCGGTGGCGGTGTGATTCTGGGCGGTGGCTCCGAAGCGCTGACCGAAATCGCCAAGTCGCTGAACCTGCCTGTCACCAACACCCTCATGGGGTTGGGCGGCTTCCCGGGTACTGATCGCCAGTTCCTCGGCATGCTCGGCATGCACGGCAGCTACACCGCCAACATGGCCATGCACAATGCCGACGTGATCTTCGCCGTCGGTGCGCGTTTCGACGACCGCGTGGTCAACGGCCCGGCCAAGTTCTGCCCGAATGCCAAGATCATCCATGTCGATATCGACCCGGCGTCGATCTCGAAGATGATCAAAGCCGATGTGCCTATCGTTGGCCCGGTCGACAGCGTGCTCAGCGAAATGCTCGGCATCCTCAAGGAAATCGGCGAGCAGCCCGACAAGGCCGCGCTGGATGCCTGGTGGAAGCAGATCGACGAGTGGCGTGGCAATGGTGAGCTGTTCCCTTACGACAAGGGCGACGGCAATGTCATCAAACCGCAGAAAGTCATCGAGACCCTCTGCGAAGTGACCAAAGGCGATGCCTTCGTCACCTCCGACGTAGGTCAGCACCAGATGTTCGCGGCGCAGTACTACCGTTTCAACAAGCCGAACCGCTGGATCAACTCCGGTGGCCTGGGCACCATGGGCTTCGGCTTCCCGGCGGCGATGGGCATCAAGCTCAACTTCCCGGACCAGGACGTGGCCTGCGTGACCGGCGAAGGCAGCATCCAGATGAACATCCAGGAGCTGTCCACCTGCATGCAGTACGGCCTGCCGGTGAAGATCGTCAACCTGAACAACGGGGTGTTGGGCATGGTCCGCCAATGGCAGGACATGGCCTACAACGGTCGTCACTCGCACTCGTATGTCGAGTCGCTGCCTGACTTCATCAAGCTGGCCGAGGCCTATGGCCATGTGGGTATCCGCATCACCAGCCTGAAGGACCTCAAGCCGATGCTGGAAGAAGCGTTTGCGATGAAGGACCGCCTGGTATTCATCGACATCGCGGTTGACCGCAGTGAGCACGTCTATCCGATGCAGATCAAGGATGGCTCGATGCGTGACATGTGGCTGAGCAAGACGGAGCGTACCTGATATGCGGCATATCATTTCCCTGCTGCTGGAAAACGAACCCGGTGCTTTGTCCCGTGTGGTCGGCCTGTTCTCCCAGCGCAACTACAACATTGAAAGCCTGACCGTGGCGCCGACCGAAGACCCGACCCTGTCGCGTCTGACCCTGACCACCGTTGGCCATGACGAAGTGATCGAACAGATCACCAAGAACCTGAACAAGCTGGTCGAAGTGGTCAAGCTCGTCGACCTGTCGGAAAGCGCCCACATCGAGCGCGAGCTGATGCTGGTCAAGGTCAAGGCCACCGGTGCCCAGCGCGCCGAGATCAAGCGCACCACGGATATCTTCCGTGGCCAGATCGTCGATGTGACTGCCAGCGTGTACACCGTACAACTGAGCGGTACCAGCGACAAACTGGACAGCTTCATCCAGGCCATCGGCACCGCATCGATTCTCGAAACCGTGCGCAGCGGCGTTACCGGCATTGCCCGTGGCGACAAAGTGCTCAGCATCTGAATTTAAAAATTAGCGATGGCTCCGCAGGGGGCCGAGATATAACCAGGGGTATTTTCATGAAAGTTTTCTACGATAAAGACTGCGACCTTTCCATCATCCAGGGCAAGAAAGTCGCCATCATCGGTTACGGCTCCCAGGGCCACGCTCAGGCGTGCAACCTGAAGGACTCCGGTGTAGACGTTACCGTCGGTCTGCGTAAAGGTTCGGCTACCGTTGCCAAGGCTGAAGCCCACGGCCTGAAAGTTGCCGATGTTGCTACCGCTGTCGCTGCGGCTGACCTGGTGATGATCCTGACCCCGGACGAGTTCCAGGGCACGCTGTACAAGAACGAAATCGAGCCGAACATCAAGAAGGGCGCTACCCTGGCCTTCTCCCACGGTTTCTCGATCCACTACAACCAGGTTGTGCCGCGCGCCGACCTGGACGTGATCATGATCGCGCCGAAAGCGCCAGGCCACACCGTGCGCTCCGAGTTCGTCAAGGGCGGTGGTATCCCTGACCTGATCGCGATCTACCAGGACGCTTCGGGCAACGCCAAGAACGTCGCCCTGTCCTACGCCGCTGGCGTGGGTGGTGGCCGTACCGGCATCATCGAAACCACCTTCAAGGACGAGACCGAAACCGACCTGTTCGGTGAGCAGGCTGTTCTGTGCGGCGGTACCGTAGAGCTGGTCAAAGCCGGTTTCGAAACCCTGGTTGAAGCTGGCTACGCGCCGGAAATGGCCTACTTCGAATGCCTGCACGAGCTGAAGCTGATCGTTGACCTCATGTACGAAGGCGGTATCGCCAACATGAACTACTCGATCTCCAACAACGCAGAGTACGGTGAGTACGTCACCGGCCCGGAAGTCATCAACGAAGAATCCCGCAAGGCCATGCGCAACGCACTCAAGCGCATCCAGGACGGCGAGTACGCGAAGATGTTCATCTCCGAAGGCGCCACCAACTACCCATCGATGACCGCCAAGCGTCGTAACAACGCTTCGCACGGCATCGAGATCATCGGTGAGCAACTGCGCTCGATGATGCCTTGGATTTCGGCGAACAAGATCGTCGACAAAGCCAAGAACTAAGTAGCATCGCAACATGAAAAACGCGGCTTCGGCCGCGTTTTTTCGTTCTGGCAGTCAGCATCTGGTATAAAGCAGACCAGTGGCCTGCCGTCAGAACCTGTTTCGCGGGCCCGTGTCGAACATTTTCCACCCTGTTGCAAGGTACCCTCCATGAGCGAACGTCCCGAAGAGCCGAACAAGCCCTCCGACGCCGAAAGCCTGCTACCGGTCGATGAGCACGTTGAAGAAGGCCATGACGCCGAAGGTCGCAAAGTGCGCCACCGCGGCATCTACCTGCTGCCCAACCTGTTTACTACCGCCAACCTGTTTGCCGGCTTTTATTCCATTATCAGCTCGATGAGCGCACAGAGCGCCCTGAGCGCTGGTGACCCGCGTGAAGCGAGCAAGTATTTCGCGTTTGCCGCCATTGCCATCTTCGTGGCCATGGTGCTTGACGGCCTCGACGGCCGTGTCGCGCGCATGACCAACACCCAGAGCGCGTTCGGCGCCGAGTACGACTCGCTGTCGGACATGGTCGCCTTCGGTGTGGCCCCGGCGTTGCTGGCCTTCGGCTGGGCGTTGGGTGATATGGGCAAGGTTGGCTGGATGGTCGCCTTCATCTATGTTGCCGGCGCTGCGCTGCGCCTGGCACGCTTCAACACCCAGGTCGGCACCGCCGACAAGCGCTACTTCATCGGCCTGGCCAGCCCGGCTGCCGCGGGTGTTGTGGCCGGCACCGTGTGGGCGTTCAGCGACTACGGTATTCAGGGCTCCAAGCTGTCGTTCCTGGTGGCGCTGTTGGTGGCGGCTGCAGGCATGCTGATGGTCAGTAACATCAAGTACAACAGCTTCAAGGAGCTGGACCTCAAGGGCCGTGTGCCATTTGTGGCCATTCTTGCCGTAGTGCTGGTGTTTGCCGTGGTGTTCAGCGACCCGCCGCGTATCCTGCTGCTGATCTTCCTCGCCTACGCGGCTTCGGGGCCTATCCAGTTCCTGCTCAAGTCGCGCCGCCGTAAAGCGTAAAAAACGCTTAACGCTGGAATAACCCGCCGGCTCCATAGTCTTACTGGTACGTCCGTTACCCAGTGCTATGGAGCCGCTCATGCTCATCAAGCTTCCCAGGTCGTCCGAGTGCAAGGCATCGGAGATCACCCCCGAAGGCATTTACCTGTCCCGTCGTACCTTGTTGGGTGGCTCGTTGGCCGGCCTGGCCCTGGGCGCATTGCCCAGTGTTGGTCGTGCGGCCGAGGCCAGCCGTTATGCCGATGTCGAGCCGGGTAGGGCGCCTGGCTGGTTCACTGAAAAGCTCGGCGCCACGCAGTGGCAGGCAGTCACGGCCAAAGGGGAGGCGATCACGCCGTTCAAGGACGCTACCCACTACAACAACTTCTATGAGTTCGGCCCCGACAAGGGCGACCCGGCGGCCAATGGCGACAGCCTGAAAACCGAGCCTTGGTCGGTTGTGGTGGATGGTGAAGTCGGCAAGCCTGGGCGCTATGCCCTGGAAGACTTCGTCAAACCCTACCAGCTTGAGGAGCGCATCTACCGGCTGCGTTGTGTAGAGGCCTGGTCGATGGTCATCCCGTGGCTGGGGTTCCCATTGGCTCAGGTACTGAAGCAGGTCGAGCCTACTTCGAAGGCCCGTTACGTGCGTTTTGAAACGCTGAAAGACCCGGAGCATATGTCTGGCCAACGCTCGGGCTTTGCGCTGATTGACTGGCCTTATAGAGAAGGGCTGCGGCTGGACGAAGCGATGCACCCCTTGGCGGTTCTTGCTGTAGGCATGTATGGCCGCGAGTTGCCCAACCAGAATGGTGCACCGCTGCGGCTGGTGGTGCCGTGGAAGTATGGTTTCAAGAGCATCAAGTCGATCGTGCGCATCAGCCTGGTGGCCGAGCAGCCCGGAACTACCTGGCAGGGCCTGGCACCCGATGAATATGGGTTCTACGCCAATGTGAACCCCACTGTCGATCACCCGCGCTGGAGCCAGGCGCGGGAGCGGCGGCTGCCTAGCGGGCTTTTCAGTCCCAATGTGCGGGAGACGCAAATGTTCAATGGCTATGCCGACGAAGTGGCCTCGCTCTATGCCGGGCTCGACCTGCGGAAGAACTACTGATGCGCTATCCCTGGTTTCGTCTGGCGATCTTTATTGTGGGCTGCCTGTTCCCTGCCTGGTGGTTGTACGAAGCGGCAACGGGGTTGCTGGGGCCTGACCCGGGCAAGATCATGATGGACCGGTTGGGGCTTGGCGCGCTGATCTTCCTGCTGGTGACCTTGAGCATGACGCCGCTGCAGAAGCTGACGGGGTGGTCGGGTTGGATCGTGGTGCGGCGGCAGCTGGGGTTATGGGTGTTTGCTTATATCGTGCTGCACATTCTCTGTTACCTGTTCTTCATTCTCGGGCTGGATTGGGGGCAGTTGGCGGTGGAGCTGCGCAAGCGGCCTTACATTATTGTCGGGGCGCTGGGGTTTCTTGGGTTGTTGGCGTTGGCGGTTACCTCGAACCGGTATAGCCAGCGGCGGCTTGGGGCGCGGTGGAAGAAGCTGCACAGGTTGGTGTACGCGGTGTTGGGGTTGGGGTTGCTGCATTTCTTGTGGATCGTGCGTTCGGATCTGCGGGAGTGGGCGGTTTATGCGTTTGTTGGGGGGGTGTTGATGGGGTTGAGGATTCCGGCGGTTTCGCGGAGGTTGGCTGGGTTGGTCAGGCGGTAGGGGGGGGTGAGTTGGGTTCAGGTTGGGCAATGGGCCTGTCTATAGATAGTGGTGGGGTTGGGAGGCGTACGCCGCAACACCTTCAGTGCCTGCGAGATCGAGCGCCGCCCGCGCGGCGCTCGATCTCGCAGGCACTGAAAATGTTGTGGCGAACACTTCGCGGCCTCAAAACAGCCTTCGCCTGGAATACTTCAAATAAATGAAATTAAAGGTTGACGCCCTCTCGAATCCCCTTATAATGCGCCCCACTTCCAGCGACAACGGAACGACAAACTCCTTGAAATTCAATGAGTTAACCGATTCGGAAAGCGCTGTAAGGGCTACGATCAAATGATCGAATGCGGTTGAGATGATGGTTGACAGCGCTTCTAAACGCTGTATGATTCGCCTCCCGCTACGAGAGATCGCAGCGAGTCAAGTGTTTGAAGCTAAACGAGTTTCTCGCAAAAAACTTCAAAATAAACGCTTGACAGCAAATGAGGAAAGCGTAGAATGCGCGCCTCGGTTGAGACGAAACGCTCTTAACCAACCGCTCTTTAACAAATCGAATCAAGCAATTCGTGTGGGTGCTTGTGAGTACGGACTGATAGTCAAAAAGATTATCAGCATCACAAGTGGCCATGCGAGAAATCACATAGTCATTTGAGATTGCTGAGCCAAGTTTAGGGTTTCTTAAAAACCCAAGCAGTATTGAACTGAAGAGTTTGATCATGGCTCAGATTGAACGCTGGCGGCAGGCCTAACA
>NZ_QJRK01000033.1:0-81462 GCF_003205245.1 Pseudomonas sp. MB-090624
TTGGTGCATGCCTCAATATCGCGCCGTACAAACAAGGCGGCCGCGCGCGCCTGTCACAGGCGTTACTGGCCCGAAACAAACGTAGGAGCGAGCGCAGCTCGCGATTGCGCCGCGCGGGCGGCGCTCGGTTTCACAGGCGCTGCATAACTTGTGGCAAACACCGACAGCCCTGACGCGCACCCTGTGGCTGGCTTGCCCGCGATAGGGCCTGTGACCGTTATAGAGGGGGTAGCGCCAGGCGCTGACCGGCCATCAGCAATGCCAACCGCGCCAAGCCCGTCCACGGCGAACCCTCGGCCTGGCCCTTGATTTGCGCATCGATACGCTGGGCATCCTGCAGCAGTTGCGCCCAGCGCTGCGCCGAGAGGCGCTGCAAGGCCTTGCTGACCAACGGCCGGCGCTTATCCCAGACCGGTGGGCGCGCCTGGCTGAACGCCTTGTCCAGCGGCACGCCCTGGCTGAATTGCTGGGCCAGGCCGGCGAGCTGGCGCAGCTCACGCGCCAGGGCCCAGAGAACCACCGGGGGCTCGACCCCCTCACCGCGCAAGCCTTCGAGCATGCGCAGGGCATGTGCAGCTTCACCGTTGAGAATGGCGTCTACCAGCCCGAAAACGTCGAACCGGGCGCTGTCAGCGACAGCCGACTGCACGGTTTCGACGGTGATCTGGTTGCCTTCGGCCAACAGCTTGAGCTTTTCGATTTCCTGCGCGGCAGCCAGCAGGTTGCCTTCTACGCGCGCGGCAATCAGGTCGACAGCGTCACGCTGCGCCGACAGGCCGGCCTGCTGCAGGCGCTGGTTGATCCATTGCGGCAGTTGGTGCGCATCCACCGGCCAGATCTGGATGAACTGGCAGTGGGCACCTTCGATCAACGCCTTGCCCCACTTGGTCTTCTGCGCGCTGCCGTCGAGCTTGGGCAGGCTGACCAGCAGCAGGGTGTCTTCGGCGGGGTTGGCGCAGTATTCCATCAGCGCTGCAGCGCCCTTGTCACCCGGCTTGCCCGAGGGCAGGCGAAGTTCCAGCAGGCGCCGCTGGGCGAACAGGGACAGGCTGGCACCGGCCTGGAGCAGGGTGCCCCAGTCGAAGTTGGTGTCGGCACTGAAGACCTGGCGCTCGTCGAAACCTTGCTGGCGCGCAGCTTGGCGGATGGCGTCGGCGGCTTCCTGGCACAGCAGCGGGTCGTCACCGCTGACCACGTAGACCGGGGCCAAGGCGCCTTGCAGGTGCTTGTTGAGTTGGGCGGGGGCGAGCTTCATGGGCAGTAGGCGGGGCACCCGAAGGCACCCCGCACGGGCTTAGTTGCCCGGTACTTCCAGGGGCGACTGCTGCGGCGTTTCCGCCTGCTGGCGGCGTGCGGCCTCAAGGGCGGCCGCTTCAGCCTGGGCACGCTGATCGGCTTTTTGCTGCAGCTCGTCCAGCTGGGCCGGGGTCAGTTGCTGCAGGCGCACGACCATGGCGTTGACCAGGTCACGGCGCATTTCCAGGCGGGACCGGGCAGCTTCCTGCTCGGAACCGGTGATGTTCGAGGCATCGCGCACATACACCTTGCGCACTTCCAGCTTGTCACTCAGCAGTTCAAGGTTGTTCAAGCCCTGGATGCTGTAGTCGAGCTGGGTGGTCAGCTCGTACTCGGCAGTGCGGTTACCGCTGTTGTAGCTGGCCGAGCGCTCGCGCTGCTGTTCGTTGGTCAATACCAGGCGGTACGGCGCACCGGTGTGCACATTGACGCCACTGTTCTTGAGCACCTGGCGCAGTTCGGTCACGGTAGGCCCGTACGCGTCACGCGCACTGACGTCCATTTCCTTGATGCTCAGCTCGTTGGTGCCAGTACCGCGCAGCTGGAAACCGCAGGCGCTGAGCATGACCGCCAGGCCAATTACCAGCAAATTGCGTTTGATCATGTTGTTGCTCCCTTGTGGGCCTGTTCCGCCCGCCCGCAGTGGCTGCGGGCGGGCGTTGCCATCAGTTGGCGACGATGTTGACCAGCTTGCCCGGTACCACGATGACCTTGCGAATGGCCAGGCCGTCGATGAAGCGCAGGACGTTCTCGTTGCTGCGCGCGGCGGCTTCGATTTCTTCGCGGCTGGCGGCGGCCGGCATTTCGACCTGCCCGCGCAGTTTGCCATTGACCTGCACCACCAGGGTGACGGTGTCCTGCACCAGCGCGGCTTCGTCGACCGCTGGCCAGCCAGCGTCGATCACGGCCTGATCATGGCCCAGCTGCTTCCACAGCTCGTGGGAGATGTGCGGGGTGATCGGCGCCAGCAGCAGGGTCACGGCTTCCAGGCCTTCGTGCAGCAGGGCGCGGTCTTGCGCCGTGGCTTGCGGGGCTTTTTCCAGCACGTTCATCACGGTCATCACCTGGGCGATGGCGGTGTTGAATTTGTGGAACTGGCCGACGTCGGTGCTGGCCTGCTTGATGGCGGCGTGAATGGCGCGGCGAATGACCTTCTGTGCGTCGTCCAGGGCGGCGACATCCAGCTTGCCCGGCAGGCCTTGGGCAACGTGTGCCTGGGCCAGGCGCCAAACACGGCGCAGGAAGCGGCTGGCGCCTTCGACGCCGGAGTCGGACCATTCCAGGCTCGCGTCAGGTGGCGAGGCGAACATCATGAACAGGCGGCAGGTATCGGCGCCGTACTGGTCGATCATCGACTGCGGATCGACGCCGTTGTTCTTCGACTTGGACATCTTCTCGGTGCCGCCGATTTCCACTGGCAGGCCGTCGGTCTTCAGGCGTGCGCCAATGATCTTGGCCTTGGCATCGCGTTCGATCTCGACATCGGCCGGGTTGAACCAGTCCTTGCCGCCGTTGCTGGCAACGCGGTAGTAGGTTTCGGCCACGACCATACCCTGGGTCAGCAGGTTCTTGAACGGCTCGTTCGAGGTGACCAGGCCTTCGTCACGCATCAGCTTGTGGAAGAAGCGCGCATACAGCAGGTGCAGGATGGCGTGTTCTATACCGCCGATGTACTGGTCGACCGGCAGCCAGTGGTTGGCCGCTTTCGGGTCGACCATGCCACCTTCGTAGTTCGGCGAGGCGTAGCGGGCGAAGTACCAGGACGACTCGACGAAGGTGTCCATGGTGTCGGTTTCGCGCTTGGCCGCAGCGCCGCATTTCGGGCAGCTGCACTCGTAGAATTCTGGCATGCGCGCCAGTGGCGAGCCGGCACCATCGGGCACCACGTTCTCCGGCAGGGTCACCGGCAACTGGTCTTCTGGCACGGGCACGTCGCCGCAGGACGGGCAGTGGATGATCGGGATCGGGCAGCCCCAGTAGCGCTGGCGGCTGATACCCCAGTCGCGCAGGCGGAACTGGGTGCGCGATTTGCCCAGGTCCTTGCGGATCAGGGCTGCTTCGATGGCGTCGAAGGCGCCGGCAAAGTCCAGGCCGTCGAACTCGGCGGAGTTGATCAGTTGGCCGTGCTCGCCATAGGCGTCCTGCCACTCGTTGCCGACTTCATCGCCCGCACTGGTGCGTACTACGGCCTTGACCGGCAGGTTGTACTTGCGGGCGAACTCGAAGTCGCGCTCGTCGTGAGCCGGCACCGCCATTACCGCGCCATCGCCGTAGTGCATGAGCACGTAGTTGGCGACCCAGACCGGCAGCTTCTCGCCCGTCAGCGGGTGCTCCACCAGCAGGGAAGTGGCCATGCCCTTCTTCTCCTGGGTGGCCATGTCGGCTTCGGCAACGCTGCCGGCCTTGCATTCTTCGATGAACGCCTGCAGCGCCGGGTTGCCCTGGGCAGCCTGGGTGGCCAGCGGGTGCTCGGCGGCGACGGCGACGTAGGTGGCACCCATCAGCGTGTCGGGGCGGGTGGTGAAGACCTTGAGCGTGCCGGCGTGGCCGATGCTGGCCTGGTCGTAGGGGAACTGGACTTCCATGCCGCGTGACTTGCCGATCCAGTTGCGCTGCATGGTCTTGACCTGCTCAGGCCAGCCCGGCAGTTCGTCGAGGCTTTCCAGCAGCTCATCGGCGTAGTCGGTGATGCGGAAGTAGTACATCGGGATTTCGCGCTTTTCGATCAGCGCGCCGGAACGCCAGCCGCGGCCGTCGATGACCTGCTCGTTGGCCAGTACGGTCTGGTCTGCCGGGTCCCAGTTCACGGTACCGTTCTTGCGGTAGATGATGCCTTTCTCGAACAGGCGGGTGAACAGCCACTGCTCCCAACGGTAGTAGTCAGGCTTGCAGGTGGTCACTTCACGTGCCCAGTCGATGGCCAGGCCCAGGCTCTTGAGCTGGGTCTTCATGTACTCGATGTTTTCGTACGTCCACTTGGCCGGGGCGACGTTGTTCTTCATCGCCGCGTTTTCCGCGGGCATGCCGAAAGCGTCCCAGCCCATCGGCTGCAGCACGTTCTTGCCCAGCATGCGCTGGTAGCGGGCAATCACGTCACCGATGGTGTAGTTGCGCACGTGGCCCATGTGTAGCTTGCCGCTCGGGTACGGGAACATCGACAGGCAGTAGTAGGTGTCCTTGCCTGGCTGTTCGGTAACAGCGAACGATTGTTGCTCGTCCCAGAAGTTCTGGGCGGCGGCTTCGATATCACGGGGCGTGTATTGTTCGTGCATGGCTACTTTTTGCTGAGAGGGAAGAGACCTTGTTCCAGGCAGCGGAACCTCGCTGCGTCCGGCACTCCGGTGTCATTTAGAGTGAACGCCGTAGCATACAGCAGCGCTGCGTATCGTGGGAAACCTTCGTTGCGAATGGCCGCTGGTCGCTGCACCCGGCTGCTTTTTGCAACGACGCTAAGCTCTGGTGTGGGGGGAGATATTCTTATCTTCAATGAGGTGAACGGATGGGAGAGACGCAGCTACCCGCAATCAGACCGGAGCTTTACGAGCGCCTGATCGACCGGCTTGGCCTGGCACTCGAAAGCGCCAGGACCTCTGTGCGATTGCGCGACGAGATGCCAGCCGAGCTGGAGTTGCGTGGCCTCAGCCACGCAGAGTTCGAAGTGATCAAGGCCTACCTGGAAGCCCTTCCGGGGCGCCGTAATGCTGCTGTCGGCAGTTACCCACAAGCGGAGCCGGCATCAGCCAAGATTATCTGGCTCAAGGACCAGAAGCGCGCTGCCACTGCGGCCAGTTCCAGAACGCTGCGCCAGCGCTAGTCGTTCAGGGCGCCCGGCGCAGGCCACCGCGCCACGGTCATTCATCATTCATACAGCTTGCGATCGGCACCGGCCCTACCTTGTTGACCGGTGCCGATCCTTTTAGGCTGCACGCCTGCCAAGGAGGTGTGGCCGATGCCCATACGATTTTTCATCAAACAATGGCTGATGCCGCCGGGCATCTTGTTCCTGTTGCTGCTTGCCGCATGGTGGTGGCGTGCGCGCCGGCCACGGCTGGCGGCGCTGTGTTTTGGCGTGGGGCTGGGTGGCTTGTGGCTGATGAGCTTGCCGCTGGTGGTGCAGGAAACGGCCCGCGTGCTGGAGACCGAGCCGCCACTGGCCGTGGGCGACTGGGCGGGCCTGGCAGGGCGGGCAGACGCCATCGTGGTGCTGGGCGCGGGCCGTGAACGTGGCGACCCGGCCTGGGGCGGCAGTGACCAGCCCACGGCCACGGCGCTGGAGCGCATGCGGTTTGCCGCGCGGCTGGCCAAGGCCTCCGGTTTGCCGGTGCTGACCAGTGGCGGGCTGCACTATGGCACGCCGCCGAGTGAGGCGCGGTTGATGGCCGATCGCCTGCGTGAGGATTTCGCGGTCGAGGTGAGGTGGCGCGAAGAGGCCAGCCGCACCACCTGGGAGAACGCCCAGCTGTCGGCCAAGGTACTGCAGCCGCTGGGGATTCGCCGTGTGGTGGTGGTCACCCAGGCCTGGCACATGCAGCGTTCGCGCTGGAGCTTCGAACAGGCAGGGTTCGAGGTGGTGCCGGCGCCGGTGGGGTTCCTTGGGCGCGAGCATGCGCGGCCGTTTGGCGGGTTGCTGCCGGAAAGCCGGGCGATGTGGCAGAGCGGGCAGTTGCTTAATGAGGTGGTGGGGCTGGTGGGGTACCGGGTGTTCTATTGAATTCAGGTTTGCGCGGTTCCTTGTCGGAACAACTGTCTTTCTCCAAATTTGACGAGCCTGCGCGATTCATTGTGGGAGCGGGCGTGCCCGCGAAGCAGGCGACGCGGTGTCTGGCACCGGCTCCGCCGGTGTTCGCGGGCCAGCCCGCTCCTACAGAGACCGTGTAATGCCGGTTAGACAGTTTTGGCTATGCGCCCGGCCAGCAATGCCCAGCCCAGCAGCAGCACACAGACAATCGCCAGCGGCCACGAACGCCATTGCAGGTAAGGCGTGAGCTGCTGCATCGGCACCACTTCGCCATACATTACCGCCTGCTGGAATTGTGGTACCTGCGTGGTGATACGGCCGAACGGGTCGATCAGCGCGGTCACACCATTGTTGGTGGCGCGGATCATCCAGCGGCCGGCTTCCAACGCACGCATCTGCGCCATCTGCAGGTGCTGCAGCGGGCCGATCGAGGTGCCGAACCAGGTGTCGTTGCTGATGGTCAGCAGCAGGTCGCTACGCGCCGCCAGCCCTGCAGCGAATTCCGGGTAGACCACTTCGTAGCAGATGTACGGGGCAATCTGGTAACCCTTGGCCTGCAGCAGTGGCTGGTCTTCCGGGCCGCGGGCAAAGTCCGACATGGGCAGGTTGAAGAACTCGATGGCGCCACGCAGCATGTCCTGCAGCGGCACATACTCGCCAAACGGCACCAGTTTCTGCTTGAGGTAGGTGCCATCGCCTTCGCCGGCCACCGTGATACCGTTGTAGTAGCGGCGCTGGTGATGCACCTCTTCGCGTACCGGTACGCCGGTGATCAGCGCCGAATGCCGTTCGGCGGCAAAGCGGCCCATCACATCGATGTAGCCCTGGGCCTGGTCCTTGAGCACCGGCACCGCGGTTTCGGGCCACACCAGCAGGTCCACTGGCTTGGAACTGAAGCTCAGGTCACGGTACAGCGCCAGTTGTGCATCGATGTGCGCCGGGTCCCATTTCAGGTCCTGTTCGACGTTGCCCTGTATGGCCGCCACTTTCAGCGGGTCGCCAGCCGGCTTTGTCCAGGCATGGCCTTTGAGTGCCAGGCCCAAGGCCCAGGGCGCCAGCAACAGCACCGCGGCAATGGCCAGGAACGAAGGGCGCGCGCGCAGGCGGTGCAGGTTGCACAGCAGGCCGGCAGTGAGGGCCAGGGCGAAGGAAACCAGCCATACGCCACCCAGCGGGGCAAGGCCTGCCAACGGCCCGTCGAGCTGGCTGTAACCGGCGTAGAGCCAGGGAAAACCGGTCAGGAACCAGCCGCGGAAAGCTTCCTGCAGCAGCCACAGGGCGGCGAAACACAAGGCGTCGGCCAGCGGCGCTTCGTTGCGCCGCAACCAGCGCGCCCACAACCAGGTGGGCAGGGCGAAGAACCACGCCAGGGCGGCGAAAAATGCCAACAACAGCACGATCGCCAGCAACGGCGAGGCGCCGCCGTAGGTGGTCATGCTGACGTAGATCCACCAGGTGCCCGCGCCGTACAGGCCAAACCCGAACCACCAGCCACGCCACATGGCCTGGCGCGGGCTGAGCTCGCGCAGGCCCAGGTAGAGCAGGGCGATCGATAGCAAGGCCAGCGGCCAGATATCGAACGGTGCCAGGGCCAGGAGGGTGGATGCGCCGGCCGCCAGGGCCAGCAGGTTACCGGGCCAGCCGGGGCGGGTGATCCAACGCATGTTTGTCCTTAACGGTTGATCGGGGTCAGGCGCAGCAAGTGTATCCGCCGGCTGTCGGCGTTGAGAATACGGAACTTGTAGGCGCCGATCTCGGTGGTTTCGTTACGCTTGGGCAGGTGGCCAAAGGCACTCATCACCAGGCCGCCGACGGTGTCGAACTCGTCATCGGAGAACTCGCTGTCGAAGAACTCGTTGAAGTTTTCGATCGGGGTCAGCGCCTTGACCAGGAAGTCACCGCTGGGCAGCGGCTTGATGTAGCTGTCTTCCTCGACATCGTGCTCGTCCTCGATATCGCCAACGATCTGCTCCAGCACATCCTCGATGGTGACCAGGCCGGCCACGCCGCCATATTCGTCGATGACCACGGCCATGTGGTTGTGGTTGGCACGGAACTCGCGCAACAGCACGTTCAGGCGCTTGGACTCGGGCACGAAGGTGGCCGGGCGCAGCAAGTCCTTGATATTGAAGCTGTCGCCGTTCTCTTTGAGGATGAGCGGCAGCAGGTCCTTGGCGAGCAGGATCCCGAGCACATCGTCATGGCTTTCGCCGATCACCGGGTAGCGCGAGTGCGCGGCGTCGATCACCGCCGGCAGGAATTCGCGCGGCGACTGGCTGGCCTTGATGCTGATCATCTGCGAGCGCGGGACCATGATGTCGCGCACCTGCAGGTCGGCGACCTGGATGGCGCCTTCGACAATGGTCAGCGCCTCGCTGTCCAGCAGTTTGTTCTGATGGGCTTCGCGCAGCAGCTCCAGCAGCTCCTGGCGGTTTTTCGGCTCATGGGCAAAAGCCTGGGTCAGTTTACCCAGCCAGGACTTCTGCCCGTTGCTCGATCGATCTTCGCTCATGGCGGTTCTCGTGATCCTTCGTGTATCAGTGTGTGAGGGTGTCGGTTTCATCATCGGCATAGGGGTCGGGGTGACCCAGTTCTGCCAGCAATTCTCGTTCCAGGCCTTCCATCTCCTCGGCTTCCTCATCGTCGATGTGGTCGTAGCCAAGCAGGTGCAGGCAACCGTGGATGACCAAGTGGGCCCAATGCGCGTTCAGCGCCTTGCCTTGTTCGGCCGCTTCGCGCTCCACCACCGCCACGCAGATGACCAGGTCGCCCAGTAGCGGGATATCGAGCAGGTCATCGGGTACATCGGCAGGGAACGACAGCACGTTGGTCGCGTAGTCCTTGTGCCGGTAGGTGTGGTTCAGCTCACGGCCTTCGGCTTCGTCGACCAGGCGAATGGTCATTTCCGAGTCGGCGCTGCGCTGGCGCAAGGCCAGCTCACACCAACGGCGGAAGTCCTCGTCGCCCGGGGCAGCGGCATCGGTGGCCCGTTGAATGTCGAGTTCAAGCATCTTTGCCGGGTGCCTCAGGCTTGGCCTGGCGGGCATCGAAGCGGTCATAGGCCTCGACGATACGCTGCACCAGTGGATGACGAACCACGTCTTTGGGCTGGAAGTGGGTGAAACTGATACCCGGCACGTCCCGCAATACTTCGATGACGTGTGCCAGGCCCGACTTGGTGCCACGGGGCAGGTCGACCTGGGTGATGTCGCCGGTGATCACCGCGGTAGAGCCGAAGCCAATACGGGTCAGGAACATTTTCATCTGCTCGAGCGTGGTGTTCTGGCTTTCGTCGAGGATGATGAAGCTGTTGTTCAGGGTGCGGCCGCGCATGTACGCCAGCGGGGCGATCTCGATGACCTGGCGCTCGATCAGCTTGGCCACGTGCTCGAAGCCGAGCATTTCGTACAAGGCGTCATACAGCGGGCGCAGGTACGGGTCGATCTTCTGCGCCAGGTCGCCAGGCAGGAAGCCAAGCTTTTCGCCTGCCTCGACCGCCGGGCGTACCAGCAGGATACGGCGCACCTGCTCGCGCTCCAGTGCATCCACGGCGCAGGCCACTGCCAGGTACGTCTTGCCGGTACCGGCCGGGCCGATGCCGAAGTTGATGTCGTTGGCGAGGATTTCCTTGACGTAGCGCTGCTGGTTCAGACCACGCGGGCGGATATTGCCCTTGCGGGTGCGCAGCGACACGCTGACTTCGTTGACGGCCGGGTTGTCGATGTGCTCGACGGCCGACTCCTGCAGGTACAGGTGCACGGTTTCCGGTGACAGGTCAGTGGCCTTGGTCTCACGGTAGAGACGGCGCAGCAGCTGTTCGGCCGCAGAGGTTGTCTTGGGTTCGCCGATCAGTTCGAACTGATTGCCACGGTTGCGTATTTCGATGGCCAGGCGCTGTTCGATCAGGCGCAGGTGCTCGTCGAACTGGCCGCACAAGTTGGCGAAACGGTTGGCCTCGAATGGTTCGAGGATGAAACGATGGGGTTCTATGGGTGCGTTCAAGGTCGTTTTTAGCCGCTCGACGGCAATGGAGTTGAACTCAAGAATAACCCTTGAATGGCAGTGGCGAAAGCACTGAAACGATCAAGGGTATGTTCGCCCTGCACCGGGCGTGTGTACCCATGCTGGCGTACTGGCGGTCAGGGCAACGGTGAGAACGGCGTGCGCCCTTCGGCGTTCTGCAGTTCCAGCAGGTATTTGCGGAAAATCTGGCCGAGCACCTGGGTGGCATGCTCCAGGTCGTCGCGAGGCATTTGCTCGGTGACTTCGTCGGCCATGTCCAGCGCGTCTTCGGCACCGTTGACCGCGGCCATTTTCAGCAGGATGTACGCCTGCACATTATTGGCCTTGACCCCTTCGCCATGGAAGAACATGGCCCCCAGGCGATACTGGGCATCGGCCTGGCCTTGCAGCGAGGCTTTCTGGAACCAGTCCAGGGCTTTGTTCAGGTTCTTGGGGGTTTGCGTGTAGTAGTACTCGCCCAATTCGAACTGCGCCTGGGCGTCCCCCGCGCTGGCGGTCTGCTCGCAGGCCTTGAGGGCGTTTGCCAGGTCTTCAGGCTGAACGTTCAAGGTGCAGCGCCCCGTTGCCGGAATGAGCAACGAGTTACCGCCCTCCGCCAGGGCCAGCAGGGGCTGAAGAAGCAACAGGCAGCCCAGGGTCAGGGCGCGGCCGGTGCGGTTCATGGGGATCGACTTACCTCTGCAAAGCTGCGGCCAATGTCTCTGGTGGCACATTATGGGATAAGCAGCGCCAACCTTACAAAGTTTTACTCGAATTTCTGCTTGGTTGGGGAAGTCAGCTGATTGTGCATGAATAATTGTTGCCTGTACCGGCCTCTTTGCGGGTGAGCCCGCGAAGATCCCGGTACAGGCAAAGCATCACTTCAGGGCAGCAAACGCCTTTTCAGCCGCATCCAGGGTGATCTGCAACTCCTTGTCGCCATGGGCGATGGAGGTGAAGCCTGCCTCGAACGCGCTCGGTGCCAGGTACACGCCACCGTCGAGCATCAGGTGGAAGAAGCGCTTGAAGCGCTCGGCATCGCTGGCCATCACGTCATCGAAGGTGACGATATCGTCGGCACCGCTGAAGTACAGGCCGAACATGGCACCGGCCTGGGTGGTGACGAACGGCACCCCGGCGGCATCGGCGCGCTGTTGCAGGCCGTCGAGTATGCGGCTGGTGTAGTCGGTCAGTTCGGCGTGGAAGCCGGGGCGGCTGATCAGCTTCAGGGTGGTCAGGCCGGCGGCCATGGCCAGCGGGTTGCCCGACAGGGTGCCGGCCTGGTAGACCGGGCCCAGCGGGGCGATGCAGCCCATGATTTCACGCTTGCCGCCGAAGCAGCCGACCGGCATGCCGCCGCCGACGATCTTGCCGAAGGTGGACAGGTCCGGGGTGATGCCGTAATGGCCCTGGGCGCCACCCAGGGAAACGCGGAAGCCAGTCATCACTTCGTCGAAGATCAGCACCACGCCATGCTTGTCGCACTGCTCGCGCAGCCCTTCGAGGAAGCCCGGGGCCGGTGGCACGCAGTTCATGTTGCCGGCCACTGGCTCGACAATGATGCAGGCCACGGTCTGGCCAACTTCGGCCAGGGTCTTCTCGACGGCAGCGATGTCGTTGAACGGCAAGGTCAGGGTGTGCTTGGCGAAGTCGGCTGGCACGCCCGCCGAGCTGGGTACGCCCTGGGTCAGCAGGCCGGAGCCGGCTTTTACCAGCAGGCTGTCCGAGTGGCCGTGGTAGCAGCCTTCGAACTTGATGATGGCATCGCGACCGGTGTAGCCACGGGCCAGGCGGATGGCGCTCATGGTGGCTTCAGTGCCCGAGCTGACCATGCGCACCATTTCCATCGACGGCACGATCGAGCAGACCAGGTCGGCCATTTCGGTTTCCATGGCCGTTGGCGCACCGTAGGACAGCCCGTGCTGCAGCTGCCTGCGCACCGATTCCAGCACCTCGGGGTGGCCGTGGCCGAGGATCATCGGGCCCCAGGAGCCGACGTAATCGACATAGCGCTTGTCGTCCTCGTCAACGACGTAGGCGCCCTCGGCATGCTTGAAGAACAGCGGCGTACCGCCAACGCTCTTGAAAGCGCGGACCGGCGAGTTGACGCCGCCGGGGATGTGCTTCTGGGCTTGGGCGAACAGGGCTTCGGAACGGGACATGGGAATCTCTCGAATCAGGATGCGAACAAGGCGTTGAAGGCGCGGGCGCGGCGGGTAACTTCCTGCGCGCTGTCGGCACCGAACAGGCCGTGGATCACCGCCAGCAGGTCGGCGCCATGGGCGACCAGCGGGGCGGCGTTGTCGAGGGTAATGCCGCCGATCACCGCGATCGGCAGCTTTACTTGGGCGCGAGCCTGCTCCAGCAGCTCGATACTGGCGGCAGGCGCGCCGGGCTTGGTCACGGAGTTGAAGAAGCGGCCGAAGGCCACGTAGCTGGCACCTTCCTTGGCGGCCTGGGCGGCCAGCGCGAGGCTGGCGTGGCAGGTGGAACCGATGATCGCCTGGCGGCCGAGCAGGGCCCGGGCCGGGGTCAGCGGGCCGTCGGTCTGGCCCAGGTGCACGCCGACGCCCAGGCGCGCGGCCAGCTCGGCGTCGTCGTTGATCAGCAGCCGCGTGCCATAGCGCTCGCACAGCTTCATCAGCGCTTCGGCTTCACGCAGCCGGCGCGCTGCGTCGTCGCTTTTGTCGCGGTATTGCAGCAGGCACACGCCGCCTTCCAGCGCCGCTTCGACATAAGACAGGAAACGGCTGGCAAGCAGTTGACTGTCGGTAATGGCATACAGGCCACGTAGCTTCATGGAAAGCCTCGTTTCAAGCGCAGAAGTCCAGGGGCAGGCGGCGCGGCACGTACTGGCCTTTGCCCAGCTGCTCGGCGTCACGCAGGGTGCGCCAGGTGTAGTCAAGGGCGCTGCGTACGGCACTTTCCAGCTGCTCGCCCAAGGCCAGGCGGCCGGCCAGGGCGCTGGCCAGGGTGCACCCCGAGCCATGGTAGCTGCCTGGCAGGCGCTGGCAGGTCCAGGTGTATTGCTGGCCGTTCTGGGTGTACAGGCGGTTGTGGATTTCGTCTTCGTCGCCGTGCCCGCCTGTAATCAGCAGGTGCTTGCAGAACGGCAAGAGCTTCTCGGCACACGCATCGGCGCTGCCCTCGGGCAGTTCGGCGAGAATGCGTGCTTCAGGCAGGTTCGGCGTGGCGATGGTCGCCAGCGGCAGCAGGCGTTCGCGCAGGGCATAGCCTACTTCATCCTTGCCCAGGCGGCCGCCGCCGCCGGCGCGCAGCACCGGGTCGCAGACCAGCGGCAGGTGCGGGTGGGCGGCCAGCAGCTCGGCCACGGTGTCGACCATGTCGATCGAGCCAAGCATGCCCAGCTTGACCGCGGCAACCGTGGAGTCGGCCAGTACGGCGTTAGCCTGGGCCAGCACCCACTCGCGGTCGAGTACCCGGAAGTCGGAAACATTGACGGTATCCTGCACGGTCAGGGCAGTCACGGCGGGTGCAGCGTGACAGCCTTGGGCGAGCAGGGCTTCGATATCTGCCTGCAGGCCGGCGCCGCCACTTGGGTCGTGGCCGGAGAGACAGAGGACAACGGGGCGGGAGCTGTAGGTATTCATGGTCGGCGAGCTTACCACCAAACCTGTTTGGGAGAATCGTCCGACAAACCGGATTTACTGATCGAATGGTCAGCTTATGGTTGGCATCTTCCCTCAAACTATTGATTTAGAAGCCTTTGTTCGCGTTTTAGCATGGCCGATTGCCAGCGGTTACAGCTATGCTAGAGTGCTTGGATAACTCGACAAACGGACTCTGCTGGATCACGTCGTCTCAAACGGATGGGAGGCAACCGCGACGCGACTGCACAGACCAGGCTGGGGCTGTATGCGCTATTTGCTGATTGTGCTTCTGGGGATGCTGCCCGTGCTGGCCGGCGCAGTCGATTTCGACGAGGCTACCCGGCACCTGCCGCTGGGCAAGGTCATGCAGGTTTATGAGGACCCGGATGGCAGTAGCAGCATCGCCCAAGTCAGCGCCCCGGACTTCGCCAGATACTTCCGCCCCCACCCAGATGAGGTGCTGAACGCCGGTTATTCCACTTCGGTGTTCTGGCTCAAGGTCGAGTTGCGCCCGGTTGCGGCGCCCGGTGCTGCGCCCCGGCAGTGGCTGCTGGAACTGGCCTACCCGCCCCTGGATCATCTGGAGCTGTACCTGGCCGATGGCAATGGCGGCTACCGCCTGGCCCAGCGCACCGGCGATGCCTTGCCCTACGACAGCCGGCAGGTGCGCCAGAGCAATTATCTGTTCGAGCTGCCGCTGCCGCCCGGCCAGGTGACTACCGCTTACCTGCGGCTGCATAGCCAGGGCTCGGTGCAGGCGCCGCTGGCGCTATGGGCCCCCGAGGCCTACATCGAGGCGCAACCGACCCGCCTGTACGTGCTGGGCATGATTTATGGCGTGCTGCTGGTGATGCTGGTGTACAACCTGTTCATCTACCTCAGCGTGCGCGACGTCAGCTACCTCTACTACATCCTCTATATCGCCTCGTTCGGCCTTTACCAGGTGTCGGTGAATGGCGCCGGTGTAGCCTACTTCTGGCCAGACAGCCCATGGTGGGCGAATGCCGCGACACCGCTGAGCATCGGTGCTGCCGCGCTGTTCGCCTGCCAGTTCGCCCGCCACTTCCTGCAGCTTGGCAGTATCAGCCGGGGCTTCGATCGGCTATTGCAGTTGTTGATGCTGGGGGGCGTGGCGGTCATGGTGCTGGCCGTGAGCATGGCCTATGGGGTGGCGCTGCGCATGGCCACCCTGCTGGCGCTGCTGTTCACCGTCAGCGTGTTCAGCGCCGGGCTGTATGCCTGGTGGCGCGGGTTGCGCCTGGCGCGTTGGTTCATCATTGCCTGGACGGCGTTCCTGCTCGGTGGCCTGGTGAACACCCTGATGGTGCTGGGCTACCTGCCGAACGTGTTCATCACCATGTATGCCAGCCAGCTGGGTTCGGCACTGGAGGTGGCGCTGCTGTCGCTGGCGCTGGCCGACCGCATCAACATCCTGCGCGAGCAGCAGGCGCAGGCCTTGCGTGAAACCGGCCGTACGCTGGAACAATTGAACCTGCAGCTGGCCAGGAGCAACCGGTTGAAGGACGAATTTCTGGCCAGTGTGACCCATGAACTGCGCACGCCGATGAACGGGGTGATTGGCTCGCTGGAGTTGATGCATACCTTGCCGATGGAAGGCGAGATGGCCCAGTACCACCGTACAGCGGTCGGTTCGGCGCAAGGCATGATGGACATGGTCGATGCCATCCTTACGCTGTCCGAGCTGCAAGCGGGGCGCCTGCGGGCGCAGCCGGCGCCGTTCAGCCTGCGTACTTTGTTGCAGAGCCTGCGCGCCGGTTATGCCGGCCAGGCATTGGCCGAGGGCCTGTACCTGAGCCTGGATATCCCGGCCGATTTGCCGGATGGGTTACTGGGTGACGGGCCCAAGCTGGCGCGTTGCCTGGGGTGCCTGGTGGATAACGGGTTGAAGTTCACCCATCAGGGCGGCGTGGTGATCCAGGTGCGCGGGCGGCGCTCGATCTCACAGGCCCTGAATGTGTCGAGGCGAACGCTTCGGCGCTCGGTCTCACACACGCTGAAGATCTTGTGGCGAGCACCTGTGAGCCCTGATGCCGTCCCCGGCCATGCCCCAGCAACCTACAACAATTCCAGACTCTTCCTACGTCTCAGCACTGGAAACTCCACCCCCTGCGAAATACCCTACAACCTCTGTCGACACGCGTCTGATTGTTCCTGCAAATCGCGCCCTCTAGGCTTTGCCTGTCGTTGACGGTTCAGCGATCGGGTGTGGAAACCTGCAGCAAGCATTTCAGGTTATGTCGTTCATGGCGGCTGTACCCGGGAGGCCTTGTGCCTACCGAGTTTTCCCTGAATGCACTCGGGTTTCCACCCCGTGTACAGCCGCCACCCTTCCTGTGGAAACGGAAGAGGCGGTCAATGAGCAATCAGGAAAATCCATGACCGACGAAATGCGCTGACCTTTGTATTGGCTGGGCCGGCCCATTCGCGGGCATGCCCGCTCCCACAGGGATCGTACTTCGTTCAAGTTATGCGCAGCACCTGTGGGAGCGGGCGTGCCCGCGAATAGCGGTGTAGCTGGTGCCGCCCAGTCTTTCGACATTTATATTCGAATGACTTATTTGGGCGGACTCTCATCTCAGAAGCTAGCTGTATATGAGGTAAGTTATGCCAAACCAGGCTGCGCCTAGATAAAGTAGCCAGTTACTGATTCGTAGCTGTGTTCTTAAATGCTTCGGGAAGTTGTCAATATCTTTTTGGTCTAGTTTGTTGTGACGGATGTGCAGGTTTTTTATTGGCCAAAAAAGTATGGCAGATACGACGCCTACTAACTGTAGTCGTGAGCGAAGATTTTGTTTGCCCCATATGGCAATATTTAATTTCAGCCAGTAACTGCTTGGTAGTGCTGAAATCATTTTTTCTAGAGTTTTCGCTTGCGCCAAGCGAATATAGAATGCCAGTCCGATCATGATCATGAAGCATGACGTCGTCGCCATGAATAATTTCATGGCTTTCGCTGCTAATCCGATCAGTGCAAGTGCAAAAGGTGTCGCGACAAAGGCAAGGCGCCATATTAATTCCATATGATCATTCGTGCTCGATAAATTCATTTGGCTCCTCGCCGATGTACTCCCCAGCGTTCATGTCTGCGACACTTCCGGCAAGAGGCCCGCTCGCCTCTTTTCAAGGTGGGAGCCAGGAACCTAGCAGGCTGTGGGCGGGTAGTTTTGGGGTGGGAAGGGGTTAGGAAGAGCCCTACAAGAGATAGAGATTTGGACTGCATGTTTTTTTGACGGCAAGGCCGGCCCTTTCGCGGGTGAACCCGCTCCCACAGGATTTGTGCATAGCCTGAAAGATGCTCAATGTCCGTGGGAGTGTGGGGGCGCGGTGAGTCCTCATGCAACGCTGGGCAACGCGGGTCACTGTATTAATGGCGAATAAGCCGACATGAAACCAAATAGAGCGGTGATTGGTATCCAGCAGATAATCAAGCATTCAACATTTGCCCAAGTTATTTTTGAATTTTCGAACCCGCATCCATCACCCTCGCAAACATTGGCTGACTGTTGTATTTGCACCATTGCGACTGAGAAAAAGGTGGTGTAGAGGAGTGTGAGCATGATCGGAATCATGGTGAAAAAGGAAAGTGGCAGGCTATCAAAAAACTTTTCGGATACATAGAATTCCCAGCACGCTATCAATAGGATAGGTGTGTAAAGCATCAGAGTGACACTGATGGCACTCCTTTCTCCTGGCTGATTCGCTTCAGTACAGCGAGCGACGATTTTTTTCATCAAGAAAAATATTGTGAAAGCTCCGAATATTGTACGCAGCAGCGGGATGAGTCAGAGGCCATGCTGACCTCTGATGAATAACCAGTGTCGATAGTGCCAGTAATAGAGGTACAGGCCCATGGACAAGGAAGTCATGATTATGAGTTTTGAGATTGAAACGACATAAAGCTGTGGTTTTTTGCAGGGTGAGGTGGTTAGCGATTCCGGATGGTGTTTCTGGTCTGAGTTCATAGTGTGGTTCTCATTTTATTAGCTTCATTAGGTAATATGCCGCTACCCATACAATGCCAATGGTATTAAGCGAGGATGCGATAAGTATTTTTCTTCTTAATTTTCTAGGGAATTGTAAGTGGTCTTGCTCATCCAATAGCCCACTGCGAATGCTTGAGGCGGGAGAACCAATGGTGCCAGCGATTACAGAAATAACTAGGATCCTGGAACCTATTTTGTTCTCTCCCCACATGCTGGTCGCAAATGGAAGGCAAGCGCTCCGTTGGAGCGCTGAGGTCATTTCTTTATATTGGTGAGAGCAGGCGATGTGAAGGTCAGATGCAAGCCCGATTAACGCGAGAAATATAGGAGTGCCCAACAGAAATAGTCTTAGTTTTACGTCAAGGTGGTCAATCATCTCCAAAGGCCTCGAAGATTAATTCGCCGAACTCCTCGCCAGCCTCCATGCCACCTATGCTACCGGCCAAAGCGCCTCCACCGGTGATTACTACTCCGCATACCAGGGCGTAGGGGCCGGCTCTCCAGCAAATCTTCGCAGAGATTTCGCCTACAAGCTTTCCTCCCAGCCACCCACCAGCTAAGCCACCGGCGAAATTACCTGCTTCGGTAACGCTGACTTTTTTACAGGTACTTGTGTTGCCCTCTTTGCATACCTCAGAAATCTTTAGTGTAGATCCGCCCGCGCCGGTAGCAACGGCAATATATCCTCCGGCTTTTAAATATTTGGCCATCTTGGCCAGCTTATCCAAATGTGTCGAGTAGCCGGGGATGTGTGTCGGGCCTCCCGCCTTACTCCAGTGATGCACCAAGCTTCTCGACGAGATTCCCAAGTCTCGACGCAAACTTTCATAATTACCGAGATTGAGCCGCTTGTTCAGAACGGTTGCCTTTAGATTTGAGCTCAATTGCTTAAATAGTTTTTGACGCTCTGCAAAAAATTCAGGGTGCCTAAGATGCCCGTGTTTGATGAATTGATTTTTATGCAGGTCTTCAATTTTTCGCAATATGTCGCTGAGTTCATCCAGCGACTTGCCGACCATCGCCTCGCTGACCCCCATCGCCAGGCTCACATCGCTGAGCAACCCGGCGATCTCGGCCTGATGGCGCATCAAGAATTCGGCTTCCTCCGGCGTCAGTTCCGCTAACGCTTCCCTAGCCTGTTTCGCCGCACTCATTGCAGACAGTTCTTCGCGCGTACATACCGGCCGCCGCAAACCATCACCAATGACAAAAATCTCACCTGCCTTGAACCCACGCTGATGCGTCGGGTTCAGCCGCTCCAGAATTGACCGAGGCAGGTTGGCCTGCGGCGCGCCCAGTTCAGCCAGTACTTCTTGATACGTCATGCAACGCGGAACGATGTAGAACCCAGGCTCCATGCCTTGTGGAGTGGGCGAAGGCTGAGCTACTTCTGGCTGATAGGTGCTTCTGCTCGGGCTACGCGCCTGAGCCTGCGCGGGTGCCTCACGAACAGGCTCAGGTGCTGGTGCCCTGTGCGACGCCGGTGTTGCAGCCCCACCTGCAACCACGCGATTGCTGCCCTGTGGGCACCCGCATTGCACCAGTGCGCCGTCCAGAGCCGTGGGAATACCGTCCTGCCGCCAGCGGGACTCGCCCTCGACGATGGTGCCCGCTTGCCCACATAGCGGGCAGGGCGTGGTCGGGTCGCCTAGCAGCAGCCAATTGCGGCCATGCACACGGCCCCTGGCCTGGCTGGCAATGCAGATGGCGCCTGTGGTGGTGTGGTCGCCGTCCAAGCCTTGGTATCGGCCAAAGATGTTCATGCGCAGGCTCATGGCTCGCCTTTTTTCGAGGTGGGAGCCATGAACCTAGCAGGCTGTGGGCGGGTTTTTTGGGGGCGTGGAGGCTTTAGGAAGGCGCCTACAGTGAATAGAGAATTGGACTACATGCTTGTTGGGCGTGGCGCTCTCGCTGTAAGCCGGGGATGGCTGACAGGTGTTCGCCGAGATATTTTTAGCGCCTGTGAGATCGAACGCTTCGGCGCTCGATCTCGCAGGCGCTGAATGTGTCGAGGCGAACACTTCGGCGCTCGGTCTCACCCGCGCCGCAGATCTTATGGCGAACACCTGCCAGCCCAGATGCAGGCTCAAGACATGCATCTGCAACCCATGCCCCCACCACCACACCTTTAGTCACGAATGCCACTTTGCCAACCCCGCAGGCAGTGCTTCACTGGGTCTTTCAAGCCTACCCGGATCCAGGAGCCCCCGATGAACCTGCACCAGTACGCTGAAACCCACGAAGTTACCAACCAGCCACCGTCCCTCGACGGTGCCAACCTTTACCGCCTCGACCTGCCACTCCAGGAGTGGTCGCGGCGTTTCGGCGCGGGCTGGGCGCAGTCGCGGATCGATGCCTACGGCGCCCTGGCCGGGGGGCCGCTGATGCAGGCTGGCTTTCTGGCCAACGCCCACAAACCCGAATTCAGCAGCCACGACCGCTACGGCCATCGCATCGACCTGGTCGAGTTCCACCCGGCCTACCACGAACTGATGCGCACCGCGATCGAGCACGGCCTGCCGTCGCTGCCATGGGCCGAGCCGCGCCCCGGGGCGCATGTGGCACGTGCATCCATGACCTACCTGCACAGCCAGGCCGAAGCCGGCAGCGGCTGCCCGTTGACCATGACCTTCGCCGCCGTGCCAGCCCTGCGCTTGCAACCCGAGCTGGCCGAGTACTGGCTACCGAAAATCCTCGCCTGCGAATATGACCCGCGCAACATCGGCGACCGGCACAAGGCCGGGGTCACCCTGGGTATGGCGATGACCGAAAAACAGGGCGGCACCGATGTGCGGGCCAACACCACCCGGGCCTACCCGGTCGGGGCGCCGGGCTCGGGTCAGGCCTATGAGCTGGTCGGCCACAAGTGGTTCTGTTCGGCGCCGATGTGCGATGCCTTCCTTACCCTGGCACAAACCGAAAAGGGGCTGAGTTGTTTCCTGCTGCCGCGCCACCGCCCGGATGACAGCCGCAACCAGTTCTATATCCAGCGCCTGAAGAACAAGCTGGGCAACAGCTCGAACGCCTCCAGCGAGGTGGAGTTTCGCGGGGCGTTGGCGTGGATGATCGGCGAAGAAGGCCGTGGTGTGCCGACTATCATCGAAATGGTCGCCATGACCCGCTTCGATTGCATGGTCGGCTCCAGTGCGCTGATGCGCCAGGCGCTGACCCAGGCTACCCACCACTGCGCGTACCGCAAGGTCGGTGGCCGCGTGTTGAATGAGCAGCCGCTGATGCAGAACGTGCTTGCCGACCTCGCCCTGGAGAGCGAGGCTGCGCTCGCCCTCAGCCTGCGCATGGGGCAGGCGCTGGAGCAGCTCGAAGATCCGCAGCAGGCGCACTTCGCCCGCCTGGTGACGGCAGTGGGCAAGTACTGGATCTGCAAGCGTGCGCCGGCCATGATCAACGAAGCCGCCGAATGCCTGGGCGGTGCCGGTTATGTGGAAGACAGCATCCTGCCCCGGCTGTACCGCGAAGCACCGGTGAACTCGACCTGGGAAGGCTCGGGCAATGTGCAGTGCCTGGATGTGCTGCGGGCCCTTTCCAAGGAACCGGGGGTGCTCGATGCCTTGTTCGCCGAGCTGGGCGATGGGCATGGCGACCCACGTTTGGCGGCGCATATCGGCAACCTCAAGGGGGCGTTTGCCGATACTGGCGACATGCAGTACCGCGCGCGGCAACTGACCGAGGATATTGCCCTGGCGTTGCAGGCCAAGCTGTTGCTGGAGGCGGGCAATGCGTTGGTGAGTGATGCGTTCATTGGCAGCCGGTTGGCGGGGGGTGGCCGGGTGTATGGGGCGTTGCCGCGTGGTGTGGATGTGCAGGCATTGGTGGCGCGGGCGACGCCAGCCTGGGCGAATTGATTCGGCTTGTTCGCGGGCATGCCTGCTCCCACAAGATCTTCATGGATGTCCCGGGCGGTGCCGTACCTGTGGGAGCGGGCGCGCCCGCGAAGAATCCAGCACCGATCAATGGGGATGTATTTAGCCAAGAAGGCAGGCAAGATGGTTCACATGCATGTCCAGACAGGAAGCACAGTGTGAGCCACGCTTTTGTAGTCGTTGATACCCCCGAACAGGCCGTCGATCGTCTGGCGGCCCTGCATGAACAAGCCACCGGTGCCCTAAGCCTTGCGCTCAAGCGTTATCTGAAAGACCGCACCGAACCCGACGCCGAGCAGCGCGACCTGTTCCGCTACCCGGCCCTGCGCCTGACCTACTACAGCCATGGCGAAGTCGCCGCCACCACGCGCGCCTATGCCAAGGTGCAGGTGGCCGGCACCTACAGCGTCACTGTCACCCAGCCCGCGGCGTTTCGTGGTTATCTGCTGGAGCAACTGCGCCCGCTGATGCACGACTACACCGTTACCGTAGAAGTGGGCGTCAGCGAACAGAATATCCCTTACCCCTATGTGGTCGACCAGGGTGACGAACTGGCCGGCAGCGGCATCACCGCTGCGCAGCTGGCGCGGGTGTTCCCCAGCACCGACTTGTCGGCCGCCACCGACAATATCGCCGACGGCCTGTACGACTGGGATCATGCCGACGTGTTGCCGCTGGCACTGTTCGATGCCGCACGCGTCGACTTCTCGCTGCGCCGCCTGGTGCATTACACCGGCAGCGACTGGCGCCACATGCAGCCGTGGATCCTGCTGACCAACTACCACCGCTATGTCGACCAGTTCATCAGCCATGGCCTGGAGCAGTTGCGTGACGACCCGCGTTTCGTGCGCATGGTGCTGCCGGGCAACGTGGCCATCGAAAAGGGCATGGACCATGGCGAAGCCCAGGCGCTGGTTGCCAGCGTGGTCTGGCACCGTTACCAGATGCCGGCCTACCACCTGATCGCCGCCGACGGTGACGGCATCACCCTGGTCAACATCGGCGTCGGCCCGTCGAATGCGAAGAACATCACCGACCATCTGGCGGTGTTGCGCCCGCATTGCTGGTTGATGATTGGCCACTGCGGCGGCCTGCGCCAGTCGCAGACCATTGGCGACTATGTTCTGGCACACGCCTACATGCGCCGCGACGGCATTCTCGACCGCGTGGTGCCGCCGAACATTCCGATCCCGGCGCTGGCCGAAGTGCAGTTGGCGCTGCAGGAAGCGGCTGCGCAAGTGACCGGAGAGCGTGGCGAACAGTTGAAGAAGCGCCTGCGCACCGGCACCGTGCTGACCTACGATGACCGTAACTGGGAGCTGCGCTGGGCCCAGGAGCGGCCGCTGATCAACCTCTCACGTGCCGTGGCGGTAGATATGGAAAGCGGCACCATTGCCGCCCAGGGCTACCGCTTGCGGGTACCGTACGGCACCTTGCTGTGCGTGTCCGACAAGCCGCTGCACAGCGAGATCAAGCTGCCAGGTTCGGCCAACGCCTTCTATAACCGGGCGGTCAGCCAGCACCTGAAGATCGGCATTGCCGCCCTCGACCTGCTGCGCACCGAGCTCAACTCGTTGCACTCGCGTAAACTGCGCAGCTTCGATGAGCCGCCGTTCCGCTGAGGATCCATGTCACTGCCACCCCGTAACAAGCCGCGCCGCCCCCAGGCGCGGCCTGCCGCCGGCCCGCGTCGCCAGGCCAAGGCGCCGCCGGCCGAGCCCCGCCTGATCCTGTTCAACAAACCGTTCGACGTGCTGACCCAGTTCAGTGACGGTGAAGGGCGGGCGACGCTCAAGGACTTCATCGACATCCCGGGCGTATACCCGGCCGGGCGGCTGGACCGTGACAGTGAAGGCTTGCTGTTGCTGACCAACGATGGCGGGCTGCAAGCGCGGATTGCCGACCCCAGGCACAAGCTGGCCAAGACTTACTGGGTGCAGGTGGAAGGTGAGCCGAGCGACGAGCAGTTGCAGCGTTTGCGTGACGGCGTGGAGCTGAACGATGGGCCGACCTTGCCGGCCGAGGCGCGGCGCCTGGCCGAGCCCGCGTTGTGGCCGCGCAACCCGCCGGTGCGTTTTCGCAAGAGCGTGCCGACCAGCTGGCTGGAGCTGGTGATTCGTGAAGGGCGTAACCGCCAGGTGCGGCGCATGACGGCAGCGGTGGGGTTGCCGACCTTGCGCCTGGTGCGGGTACGCATTGGTGACTGGGCGCTGGAGGGGCTGGAGCAGGGGTGCTGGCGCGAGGTTCCGGCAAAATTGCAGCGCTAGTGGGGGCCGCTTTGCGGCCCATCGCGACACAAGGCCGCTCCTACAGGAACCGCGCAAAACCATGCCTTGGGTCGCGCCCCCCGCATTCCCAAGGCCTAAACCCCTTCAAGAAACCCCACCACCACGCTCTTGATGATAAAGGCCAGCACCCCCAGCCCCAGCACGAAGAACAGGATCAGCGTACCGAACTTGCCCGCCTTGGACTTTTTCGCCAGGTCCCAGACGATGAAACCCATGAAACCGATCAGCACGGTAACCAGGATGATCATCATCCACTCTTCGAATACGGCGGGATCCATCGGTGTTCTCCAGGCAGTTTGAGCGCTCGAGTATACGCCCGCAGGCGCGGGCAATTACCGAAGGTGGGTCAATGGCAGCTCGGTGCTGGCCAGCACCTGGTTCAGCACGAAACTCGAACGCACGCTGGTGACGCCTTCGATGCGGGTCAGGCTGCCGAGCAGCAGTTTCTGGTAGTGGTCCATGTCGGGCACCACCACCTTCAACTGGTAGTCGGCATCCATGCCGGTGACCAGGCTGCATTCCAATACCTGTGGCAGGTTGCGGATAGCGGCCTCGAAGGTCTCGAAGCGCTCCGGCGTGTGCCGGTCCATGCCGATCAGCACGTAGGCGGTCAGGCTCAGGCCCAGCTTCTTGCGGTCGAGCAGGGCGACCTGGCGGGAGATGTAGCCGTCGTCCTCCAGCTGCTTGACCCGACGCGAGCATGGCGAAGGCGACAAGCCGATGCGCTCGGCCAGTTCCTGGTTGGAAATGCGCGCATCGCGCTGCAATTCGGCGAGGATGCTCAGGTCATAGCGGTCGAGTTTGCTCATGGCATTTGCCTTTTCTGTTCGGATTGCGGCGAATTATCATTCCAGGGTGAAAAATTGCGCAAGTACTATTTATATGAGCAATCTTCGCAATCCGCTGCCGCCAGCTGTCCGGTATCTTTATCAACAGAATCACTGCCCGGACATCAGTCCACGGCGACGCGCCCTAGGCGGGCGGTCGCGGCCAGCCATCCAACCGGATCCGCAGGCCCCCGGGCTACACAGCTTCCAGAAGACGCTGTGAGGTGAGCCGGCGCCACAAGTGCCGAGCACGGACGACAATTCCTGAAGGGAGGCCCTGCGGCCTCCCTTTTTTCATGTCGGTAATTTTAATTGGCCGGCCTGAAGAGCACGGTAGACTGGCTGCCTGCTGCAGTTTACCTACCGAGAGGAATACCATGACGTCGCGCATCTGGCAGTTGGCAGGTGTTGGTTTGCTGGGGTTGGGCATCAGCCTTGGGGCGCTGGCCGAAGGGCCCGGCGACCCTGGGCCCGGTCGGCCGCTGAACGCCCGCGACGAAGTGCGCCAGACCCAGCCGCCCCGGCAGGGCTACTATCAGGATATTCCCCGCCGCGATGGGGATGAGCATCGCTGGCAAGCCGGGGGGCCGGGGCCAAGGCCCGGTGGCGACTGGCAGGGGCGCCCGGACGGCCATGGCAATGGCTGGGGGCCTGGGCCGCAGTACCGCCCTGGGCACACGGTCGATCGTTTCCCTGACCGCTACTGGAAAGTGCCCTATCGCGGCCATGACTACTTCTACTCCGGCGGTTACTGGTACCGCCCGCATGGCGGCAATTACATCGTGGTAACCCCGCCTTACGGTGTGCGGGTCAATTACCTGCCGCCGTATGCACGGGAAGTGTGGGTGGGTGGGGCGTTGTTCTTCCTGGTTGCCGATACCTACTACCAGTACATGGCAGACAGCCAGGAATATGTGGTGGTCAACCCGCCGGCAGTGGCGCCGCCACCCGCGCCGCCACCGCCGGTTGCGGGCGGCTATGACGTGGTGGCGTACCCGATGTATGGCCAAGGCCCGGAGCAGCAGGAGCAGGACCGTTACCAGTGCCACCGCTGGGCGGTCAGCCAGTCAGGCTTCGACCCCGCCACCGCGACTTACGCGCCGCCGCCAAATGTGCTCAGCAATTACCAACGCGCACTGGGGGCCTGCTTCAGCGGCCGAGGGTACAGCGTCAACTGACCCACGCACAGGTTCAGACCGGGTCGGCATGCACCATCACATCCGCTTGCGGATAACGCTGGCGGATCACCCGCGAGGCTTCCACGCACAGCTCATGGGCATCATGCAGCGGCAACTGCCCGGGCAAATCCAGGTGCAGTTGTACGAACCACTGGTTGCCCGACAGCCGCGTACGCAGGTCGTGCACGCCTTTGACCCCGGGAATGGCCAACACCAGCGCGGCCATTTCCTCGCCCACATCGCCGGGCAGCTCCTTGTCCATCAGGATGGCGATACTCTCGCGCGCGATCTGCAGCGCGCTCCACAGGATGTAGAGGGCAATGCCCAGGCCGAACAGCGCATCCAACTGCGGCCAGCCGAAACGGGCCAGTAACAGCGCCAGCAGGATGCTGCTATTGAGCAGCAGGTCCGAACGGTAGTGCAGCGAGTCGGCCCGGATCGCCGTCGAGCCGGTCAGGCGGATGACCTTGTATTGGAAGGCCAGCAGGGCGACCGTCAGCACCAGTGACAGCAGCATCACCGCGATACCGATGCTGGTATCACCCAAGGGTTGTGGCGTATGCAGGCGCTCCACCGCCTGCACGCCGATCAATACGGCACTGACGCCGATGAACAGCGCCTGCGCCATGCCGGCCAGGGCTTCGGCTTTGCCGTGACCGAAGCGGTGGTCGTCATCAGCCGGGCGCAGGGCGTAGTGCACGGCCAGCAGGTTGAGGAACGAGGCGACGGCGTCCAGTGCCGAGTCGGTGAGCCCGGCCAGCAGGCTGACCGAGCCGCTCAGCCACCAGGCGAGCGCCTTGCTCACTACCAGGATGCCGGCCACCGCCAGCGAGGCGCGAGTGGCCAGGCGCAACAGGCGCTGGTGTTCAGCCGGGGTGGTTATCATCCGTGGTCAGGTCCTTGTGGTTCAGGCTGCTGGCATCAGGCCAAGGCTGGCCAATTGCTCGACACTGCCGCGGTGCTGGATAAGCCGCGGGTCGTCAAGCGGCAGGCGCTGGCCCAGTTCGGTTTCAAGAATGGCCTGCAGTTTCAGGTTGTCGACCTTGCCATCCGGGCTGACGGCCTGTTGCAGTTTTGCCGGGTCGACCTGGGCGGTGTGGCCCCCTGGGTAGTAGATGGCGCCGGTGGCGAAGTCGATGCCGAAGGCGATCAGCCCGGGGATCACGTAGAAGAGGATGCCGATAGCGTCCATGGCGGCAACCACCGGGTCGATCTTGCCACCGATCTGGCCGCGACGGTCCGGGTAGAAAATGGTGCCGCACGCGGTCAGTTGGGTCAGCAGGGTAACCACGAGTGCGCCACCGATGGCGCGGGTTGGGATGCGCATGACAATCTCCGAAAGGGTATTCAGCAGGGCAAGCGAAGCGCCTGCGCCTGATGCTAAGACCATGATAGGGCAGGCTGGGTTCGCCGTTATACTCGCCAGACTGTTCGAGGACCACCATGATTTCATTACCCATTGATGCGGCCTTGCCCGCTTTGCGCCAAGCCTTGCAAACCCGCGACGAAGCGGTGCTCGAGGCGCCCCCGGGGGCGGGCAAGACCACCCGTGTGCCGCTGGCGTTGTTGCACGAGCCATGGCTGGCCGGGCAGACCATCCTCATGCTGGAACCCCGGCGCCTGGCCGCCCGCGCGGCGGCCGAGCGGCTGGCCAGTGAGCTGGGTGAGCAGGTTGGGCAAACCGTGGGCTACCGCATCCGCCTGGACAGCAAGGTGGGCCCCGGCACCCGTATCGAAGTGGTCACCGAAGGTATTCTTACCCGCCGCCTGCAAGCCGACCCGGCACTGGAGGGGGTGGGCTTGCTGATTTTCGACGAATACCACGAGCGCAGCCTGGATGCCGACCTGGCGCTGGCGCTGAGCCTCAACGGCCGTGAGCTGCTGCGTGACGACCCGCCCCTGAAAATCTTGCTGATGTCTGCCACGTTGGAGGGCGAGCGCTTGTCACGCTTGCTGGATGACGCGCCGGTCGTGCGCAGCGAGGGCCGCGTGCACCCGGTGGATATCCGTTGGGGGCGGCCGTTCCAGCCGGGGGAATTCATCGAGCCCCGGGTCGTGGAAAGCGTGCTGCACGCGCTGGCCGACCAGGCGGGCAGCGTGCTGGTGTTTCTGCCGGGCCAGGCCGAGATCCGCCGGGTGCACCAGCATCTGCAAGAGGCCTTGGGCGAGCGCCCCGAGATCCTGCTGTGCCCGCTGCATGGCGAGCTGGACCTCAATGCCCAGCGGGCTGCCATCGACCCGCCGCCAGCAGGCCAGCGCAAGGTGGTGCTGGCCACCAACATCGCGGAAACCAGCCTGACCATCGAGGGCGTGCGGGTGGTGATCGACGCCGGCCTGGCCCGTGTGCCGCGTTTCGATCCAGGTAGTGGCATGACCCGCCTGGACACCCAGCGGATCTCCCGCGCCAGTGCTACCCAGCGCGCCGGCCGTGCCGGGCGCCTGGAGCCGGGCGTGTGCTACCGCCTGTGGTCCGAGGCCCAACATGACCAGCTTCCTGCCTACGGCACTGCCGAGATCCTGCAGGCGGACCTGGCCGGCCTGGCCCTGCAACTGGCCCGCTGGGGCGTCACCCCCGAGCAGTTGCGCTGGCTTGACCAACCCCCCGCGGCCGCCTTCGCTCAGGCCCAGGACCTGCTGGCGCGGCTGAACGCGTTCAAGCCAGGCCGCCGCGACAGCCTCAGCGAGCACGGCCAGGCCATGGCCGAGCTGCCGGCGCATCCACGTATTGCGCACTTGCTGCTGCGCGGCCAGGCGCTGGGCCTGGCACAGATGGCCTGCGATGTGGCGGCGCTGCTGGGCGAGCGGGATATACAGCGCGGCGGTGGCGCAGACCTGCACAGCCGGTTGGCGCTGGTCAGTGGTGAGAGCCAGGCGGTACGGGGCGGCCAGGGTGGCGTGCAGCGTGCCCGGCAACTGTCGCGCCAGTACCGTGGCCTGCTACGGGGCAAGGCCAGCGCGGCGGTCGCCGACCCGGGCCACCCACGCTGGCTGGGTGCACTGCTGGCACTGGCCTACCCCGACCGCGTTGCCCAGCAGCGCCGCGAAGGGGGAGCCGAGTACCGCCTGGCCAATGGCCGAGCGGCGCTGTTTGCCGAGGTCGATGCCCTGATGAAGTGCCCGTGGCTGGTAATCGCCGACTTGGGTAGCCGCCAGGGCCAGCGTGAAGAGCGTATCTACCTGGCCGCAGCGTTCGATCCCAGCCTGTTCGAGGATGTGCTGGCCGAGCAGGTGGAGCAGGTCGACATGCTCGATTGGGACGAACGTGAACAGGTATTGCGCGCCGAGCGCCAACTCAAGGTGGGCGAGCTGGTGCTCAGCCGTGAGCCGCTGCCAGGCCTGGATAACGACGCCAAAGCCCGCGCGCTGCTTGGGCTGGTCCGCCGCAAAGGCTTGAACCTGCTGACCTGGACGCCGGAACTGCGCCAGTGGCAGGCGCGGGTGGCACTGTTGCGCCAGCTGGACCTGGCCGGGCAGGGCCACAGCGAGTGGCCCGACCTCAGTGACGCGGCCTTGCTCGCCAGCCTGGAGGACTGGTTGCAGCCGTATCTGGGCAAGGTCTCCCGACTGAGCCATTTCGCGGCCCTGGACTTGCCATCGCTGCTGCGCAACCTGTTGCCCTGGCCGCTGCCACAGCGCCTGGAAGAGCAGGCCCCGGCACACCTTGCCGTGCCCTCTGGCTCGAACATTCGGCTGGACTACAGCGAGAATCCGCCTATCCTCGCCGTGCGCCTGCAAGAGTTGTTTGGCCTGGCCGACACCCCGCGTATCGCCAACGGCCGCCAGCAGGTCAAGCTGCACCTGCTGTCACCGGCACGGCGCCCGGTGCAGGTCACCCAGGACCTGGCCAATTTTTGGCGTACGACCTACGCCGAGGTGAAAAAAGACCTCAAAGGGCGCTATCCCAAGCTATCACGCAACGTTAGATTAGTTATCGCATCATGAAACATTCATTCATTGACAGATTTCTTGATTTTTACACGCCTAACGTTTATCATTGACACCCATCGTCTGGGTGGAGCGGTTTGGTGGCAGCGTTTGATAATCCGGCACATAAGGGCCGCATCGTCGTAATTCCAGAGGTTAGCGAAGCTTTTGCTGAATTACATGTAAGAGAAAAACCATCTAAGGCAATTGAAATAACCATCAACGGTGTTGATGAAACCATCACCGTTTACCGAGTGGATGAGGTCGGACTTCCTGATGCACTTAGTAGGTCTATATATAACTTTCCTTTTATCTTTCATAAGGACGGCAGTCCTTGGGTGGAGGCAAATTCATTTCTACTGAGTTTGGTTCAGAATAAACATGCCCGCAATCGACCCACCGATGAAGTAAGGCGGAAAGCAAGTAGACTCCTCGATTACTTGATTTTTTGTGAAGATAAAAGCATTGACTGGCTAGACTTCTCTGGGCGACGGCTACCCCAACGACCTACATATAAGTACCACAGACATCTGCTCGACAATCCTAATCGAGGTGCTGCTGTCGCCAATCAATATACGAGTGTGATTTATCAATTTTATAAGTTCATCTCAGAGTTTTGGCATGACATCGATATTGATCGTGTTGATACGGTCAAGGAAATAAGCTTATATGTCGAAGCTTCTCATGGATTTCAAAAAAAGATAACTGTTGAGAAACGTAGTCAGACAAGATCTGTCGCGCCAAAGGCCCCAACTCCAGCGGGTTTTGTTAATGATGAAGGTGAGATTTTACGTCCATTAACAAATGTCGAGCTCTCTCATTTTCTGAAAATAATTGAAGATGATGACTGGACAGCCCAGGAGCGTCTAATCGTTTTATTCGCTCTGATGACTGGAGCGCGAAAGCAAACTGTATTGACCTTGAGAGTCAAACATGTTGACAGTCTACTAAAGGGGGCGGTTCAGCCGGATGGCTCTTATATTCTAAAAGCCGGCCCTGGTACCGGTATAGACACTAAGTTTGGTAGGCCTCAAACTTTGTATATTCCTCAGCAACTTGTTGAAGATTTGTTGACGTACGTGCGAAGTCCTTTCGCCAAGAAAAGACGTCAGAGGTTTCAATCTGAATTCGCGCTTAAGTACCCAGGGCTCAAGCCGATTGCCGATGAAGATATGTACGTGTTTTTGTCGGAGCAGTGTAACTGTTACTACATGGCTGCAAATGATCCGCGTTATATATTTTCCAAATCAAGACCGCTTGGTGCCGTCGCTGATACAATAAAAAGAAAAATTTTGAGAAAAGTTGCAAGTGATTTTCCTGTCGATTTTACATTTCATTGGCTTCGTGCAACTTATGCCTATCAGTTGTACCAGTTGCTCAAACCCCGGTTGGCAAATGGCACACTTGAGCCCGGGCAAGAAATCACAATAATCCAGTCCCGTCTTCATCACAAATACCGCGAGGTCACTGAGAACTACTTGAAGCTGTTTTCAATGAAGTCGGAAAAGATCCGGGCTCAAGAAAGCTACGAAGATGTTCTCTTTAAGCTGTCTGGCTACAGTGACTTAATTTTGGGTAATGTCGATGTCGGTTAAGCGTGTACCTCGTCAGGTTCATTCGGTTGATTTGTCCTATGTTGGTCAGGAGCATGAGATTCTTCACCCTGAGAAGTTGGCCCTATCGCTATCCCACCGCAAGTCTCCATTGGATATAGGTGTATATGCTTACTCTATTCGTGGGAAAGTAAAGCCTGTTGGGTATTGGGCTGACGAAAGTTCACTAATCCCCAGTCGGCGGAAGATGATTGTGGCTTGGCTTGACAAAATGTGGGTTTCAGGTGCAAAGGGGAATAGCATTGAGACTGACATTAAGAATTTTGAGTATGCAATAAATTGGTGCGACGAGTACGGGTGCGTCGATGTAATGTGCACGCCCGAAGGTGCGCAACGTGCTTATATGGAATTTACCAGTTATCTTTACCAAGAGATTGCCAATGGTCGAGCTTCACCATTAAGCTGCCAAGCCCGTCAGGCCATGCTTCGAAGAGTCTTAGCTCTTCAATTCCCTAATGACTATGAATACATAATTGCAAGTGCGTCTCCTATCAAACATCGTCGTGAAGGACTTGAGCCGCCGGATGAAGAGCATGTAAGGCAGTATATTGATATTGCATTAAACCTTGCATTGTCAATCTCTCGCTTCTTGGTAAGTTTTGCTCCTTTTCCATTGAGGTTTACAACGAAGGATTACCATACTCACATTTTTCCTGGCAAGGGCAAATTCATTACCCCGTTCACAGAAGGCGCTCACGGGCATTCAGCCTATCATTATCAAGAGGGCCGGCTTCTCACGATACTAGAATTGCGAGAAGTGAAGCCAAACGCTCGACTACCAGATGTGCGTGAAACCCTTAATCGCGCTCAACGAGTGATCGACGATTCAAACGCACATTCTCATCATCAGTTCAGATTACGTCTCGCTGGGTTGGCGATGAAAGCCTATGCGTGCGTCATTAATTTGGCCGTTGGTGCTAATTCTGGTGAAGTAACTCAATTCCTCTACGAGGATGCTTTAGAGGTTGTGCGGTCTCCTTTGAAGAAAGAACTTTCAGCTGTGAAACTCAGGGCTAAGGGATTAGGGGTTATGTATACCGTCGGGCGAGGGCCGGGTATGAGTGTCCTACGCGAGTATCTTGAATTTCGCAGCTGGGTGCTTGAAGGGCGTAAGTCGGAACTCCTCTTCTTCAATGTCCTTGATGGATTTGGGATGTCCGCACATGAATTGTCAGCGTTAGATAATTTTTCTACAAATTTTCACGCAAAGATACGGGGCGTTTTTGTTTCCAGTGAATTCAAGAATATTCCTCCAATACTTGTTCGAAAGTTTAAAAGTTTGACTCTTCATCACTTGCGACATTCACCAATGCTCGTAAGTGCTGTGCTCAATCATACTGAACGTACGAACGCACAATTTTATAGTGGAGTGACAGAGAAGCAGCAAAAGCAAGAATTTGGGGTGTTCTGGGCGTCAATGATGGAGGCAGCCAAACGTTTCGGCTCAGATAGCCAGACTCGCGGGGTACCGATTGCTGCGGGACATTGTGATGGTTTGAATAATCCAGTGAAAGAAATCCCGGTGGTCGCCATAGAGCCTGATTGTAATAGTCAGTACGGATGTTTGTACTGCATCCATTATTTGGTTCACTCTGACGAGGCTGATATTCATAAGCTTATGAGCTTTAAATATGTAATCGAGTCAATCAGAGAGAATGCTCCGAATTTTGAGTTTTCTGAATCTGCATTCAAAGACGTGATGATCCGTATTGGTTATATCTTGGAGGGGATTTCCAGTAGGTCTAAAGCCGCGTACGATCTGGTGGAAGTTATGAGAAAAAAGGTGTTCGATTTGGGGATTCTCACACCTTTCTGGGAAAGTCGGTTGCAGCGATATGAGAAAATGGGGATCTACATCTAGTGAGTAATTTTTTTGATGATCTCAATCAAGGTCTCCAGTTTTCAGATGTCATGCAGGACGCGGTCACTAAAACTTGGAGGCCTTCCTCCGATTTCGTTCTGTGTCGAGATCGAGAAGGTAATCCGACGGCTATTTACGGAAAATCTTTTTGGGATTTTAACCCTGTGCGGCTTAAAGCTAATAAGATTTGGGCTATCCGATTTGATGGCGTGTTTGAGTTTCAAGGCGCAATCCAGCAATCCCTGATTGATGAAATAAAGTGGATTCTCTTTTGTCTGCTATTTTTCGTTAGTACCGGTCATACTGGTAGAATGAGTGTGGGTGTCCTTGCTCAGTATTTTTTAACGTTGCGCACAGCTGCTCGCTTTTGCTACGAAAAAGGAGCTGGGGAGCTTGCAGGGGTTATAACTCTGCAAGATCTTTTCACAACTCCTGCCTATTTGGCCGCTTATGCACGTTGGATGAAGGTTAACGAAACTGGTATAACCCAGCGTAAGCTGATTCGAGCCTTGCTTAACCACATGGTCTCCATTGGTGAGGACAGGCTAGGGTATAAATTACACGGTGTTTTTGATATCGATTTCGAATGCGAAGACGATACAAAGCAACATCCGGTAATTCCTACTAGTATCTATCTCGGCGTTATAAATGCGCTGGGTGAATCGCTTGATGCTCTTTACGATAATCGCGAGGCGCTTGAACAGTACTTGGCTGCGTTCGATAATCCTCTGTACGGGTATACTCACCTTCACCAAAAAAAGGTAAACGGCAACAGGGCCCCAAAGCATTATGAGCCAGTGTTCGAAGAAACCTTAGAAATTCATGGCCTGGAGTCACTCTTCAGTGGGGATTTCTCCTGCTCAGGAAGAGGTGTTTTGTCATCAAATATTTTGAAAATGCAGTGGGTCGTTAAGACGGTCATTCATTTGTATACGGGTATGCGAGACCAAGAGGTGCTTCGATTACCGTACGATTGTATCGACCAAGATGAAGTGGTTTCAGCTACTCTCGATGATAAGGGCGTCGAGCGGGATAAGCCCATTATGGTTAAGGTTTTATCAACCACCACCAAATTTACCGGTTATCGTAAAACGGTGTCTTGGCTAGCCACTGATGAAGCTATTCGCGCAGTCGAAGTGGCTCGAGCTATATGTCGCGGTATTTCTAGGTTGTACGGTGTTGACCCTAAAACCATGCCGCTTTTCTTAAATCCTGCAATTATAAATCGTGCTCAAACTGAAATCGGCGTTCCTTTTTGGAATAATGTGTCGAAACCGAATTTCTTGCTTAACGGTTTCATTATGACAGAGTCGGACTTGGATGAGTTGCAGCTAACCGACCCCAGCCGCAACTTTGCTAATGAAAAGTTGTTCCAGGTTGGAGGCTATTGGAATTTCACTGGTCATCAATTTCGTAGATCTCTTGCATTCTATGGTAGCAGTAGTGGCTTCATTTCTATGCCTAGCCTTCGGAAACAGTTCAAACATCTGTGTACCCAGATGACTCGGTACTATGCCAATAATTTCGAGCTACTCAAAACCATATTTGGATACTATGATGAGAAGAAGGGAGAGTACGTTCTCCCTAAGACTCATGTTCTCTTTGAGGTGCAGACTGGGGTTCCGATTAATGTTGCGTATGATCTCCTGGCTCATGCGTTTGGGGATGACGCACGCCTATTTGGTGGTGTTGGAACCTATATTTCCAATCAGCGTGGAAAAATCGAAACCGGCGATGTCCATATTGTTGATGTCCGCAAGGAAACGGAAAAGCAGGCTGCCGACGGAAAAATCTCATATCGGCCGACCTTGCTAGGTGCATGCACACGTACCGGTAAATGTGAGCACTTCCTACTTGGCGCGGCCGTGAGTTGTTTGAGTTGCGCTGACGGCATCATTGAAAAGGAAAAACTGGATGAAGCTATCAAAGACAACGAGCGCGATCTCGAGTCGTATGAGCCCGGAAGTGGTGAGTATCAGGTTGTACAATATGAACTGAGCAATATGCGGAAATTCAGGGATCGTCTCATTCCAATAGTGGAGGTAGCCTGAGATGGCGAGTGATGGTGTTGAAGCTTGTGTGGAGGCATTCGAGCGTCTTAAGGCTGGGAAGCCACACGTTGCTGCTCACGTTGGACTAGATGGCACGAAGATCACTGCTGGTATCGTTAGCGTTGAGGCGGGTTTTGACAGAGGCTACCTCAAGAAAAAGAGACCCAGCCACCAGGCATTGATTGCTCAGATTGAGGCGTTTCGCACTAGCTTCGGTAATCTGGCTGCCTCAAAGACTCTTCAGATAAAGCGCGCTAACGATAAGGTCGTCAAGGCTCGTAGTGAGTTGGAGGTGGTGCAGGAGCAGCTGTACCAAGTGATGACGCACAACATCCAGCTTGCAGAGCGGGTGAGGCTTTTGGAGGCTAAGTTGAAGCTTCTATCCAACGTTAAGACCATACCGAAGCGAGAATAACCCAGGCTAGGCAAGTCGACCTCAGCGAGGTCGCCTTAGCTTTTCAAAGGTCGCCCTTTTTCACCGACTTCGCCTGCCCTCTATCTCCTATCGAACGCTTGTATACTGCCGAGCATGAAGCAGGAGTACACATGAGTTTGTTACCTATCAACGCCGCGTTGCCGGCCCTTCTGAAAGCCCTCAATGAGCGTAACGAGGTGGTGCTCCAAGCACCGCCTGGCGCCGGTAAAACGACTTGCGTTCCGCTTGCCTTGCTCAATGAGTCATGGCTTCAAGGACAGACGATCATCATGTTGGAACCTCGCCGGCTCGCAGCCCGAGCTGCCGCCGAGCGCATGGCGAACGAGCTAGGTGAGAAGGTCGGTGAGACCGTTGGCTATCGCATCCGCCTCGACAGCAAAGTTGGGCCGAAGACGCGGATTGAAGTTGTCACCGAGGGCATCCTGACACGCCGACTGCAAAGCGACCCGGCACTTGATGGCGTCGGTCTCGTGATCTTCGATGAATTCCACCTCCGAAATTTGGATGCCGATCTCGCCTTAGCTCTGACACTCAATGGGCGGGAGCTCTTTCGAGACGATGCACCGCTGAAAGTGCTGCTGATGTCAGCAACGCTGGAAGGTGAAAGGTTGTCCCGCCTGCTGGATGACGCACCGATCGTGACGAGCGAAGGACGCATGTACCCGGTCTCGACAGTCTGGGGAAAACCTCAGCAACCTGGAGAATACATGGAGCCGCGAGTCATCAGTGCGTGCCTTGAAGCACTTGCTGATGAGACTGGTAGCTTGCTGGTTTTCCTACCTGGTCAAGCCGAGATCCGTCGAGTCGTGACAGGCCTGGAAGATGCTTTGACCCAGTCCCCATCACTCCAGCGTGAGGTTCTTCTTTGCCCCCTTCATGGTGAACTCGATCTGAATCAGCAGCGCGCTGCGATCGATCCAGCACCGACGGGAAAGAGGAAGGTTGTGCTGGCCACTAACATCGCAGAGACCAGTGTGACAATCGACGGTGTACGTGTAGTTATCGACGCTGGCCTTGAGAGGGTTCCTCGTTTCGACCCTCGCAGCGGTATGACCCGCTTGGACACTCAACGGATATCCAAAGCCAGTGCCACCCAACGCGCCGGGCGTGCGGGACGACTCGAACCAGGCCTCTGCTATCGGTTATGGTCTGAGACGCAGCACGACCAAGTAGCCGCCTTCAGCACCCCAGAAATTCATCAAGCGGATCTCACCGGCCTTGCGCTCCAGCTCGCTCGATGGGGTGTCCATCCGGGCGACCTAAAGTGGCTTGATGCTCCGCCCGCAGCTGCTTACTCCCAAGCCAACGACTTACTTCGGCGCCTTGGCGCATTGCAGCCTGATGGGCAACTGACAAAGCACGGCCAGGCCATGGCAGAGCTGCCAAGTCATCCACGGATTGCTCACCTCCTGCTGAGAGGTCACGAGCTGGGTCTGGCGGGGATGGCCTGCAACATCGCCGCCTTGCTCGGCGAGCGCGATATTCAGCGCGGTGGTGGTGCAGACCTTCATAGTCGCTTGGCCATCCTCTCCGGAGAGCAGAAGGCTCAACGAGGAGAGCAGAGCGGTGCTGAGCGCGCTAAGCAACTCGCCAGACAATATCGATCGTTCTTTCGGGGCCTACCATCGCAACCAGTCGCTGATCCCGACCACCCTAGGTGGTTGGGCTGCTTGCTTGCCTTGGCGTATCCAGATCGTATTGCCCAACAGCGTCGTGCCGGTGGGGCTGAATATCGCTTGGCTAATGGTCGTGCAGCGATCTTCACGGAGACCGATGCGTTGATGAAGCATCCCTGGTTGGTAATCGCCGACTTGGGAAGCCGGCAGGGCCAGCGTGAGGAGCGGATTTACCTAGCTGCCGATCTCGATGAAGCGTTGTTCGACACTGTCCTCCAAGAACAGGTCATCCGTGTGGATGAGCTTGATTGGGATGAGCGAGAGGGTGTCCTTCGGGCCGAGCGGCAGGTGAAAGTAGGGGAGTTGATTTTGTCTCGCGCTCCTCTGGCCAACCTAAGTGATGATGCGCGCGCGCACGCTTTGCTCAACTACGTTCGTAGGAAGGGCCTAGAGCTTTTGCCCTGGACGCCTGAACTCCGTCAGTGGCAGGCGAGAGTGGAGTTGCTGCGCACTATTGATGAAGAGGAGGGCAATCAAAGCGATTGGCCTGATCTTCGTGATGAAGCCTTGCTGGTGTCGCTTGAGGAGTGGTTGGGCCCATACGTTGGCAAGGTGACTCGACTAAGTCATTTCGGCCAACTAGACCTGTCCTCAATCATCCGCAATCTGTTGCCTTGGCCACTGCCACAGCAGCTGGATGCGCAGGCGCCCCAGACGGTTTCGGTTCCGTCAGGATCGAACATTCGAATTGACTACAGCGAGCGTCCGCCGGTTCTTGCGGTGAGATTGCAGGAGCTGTTTGGGCAAGCTGATACGCCTCGCATTGCGAACGGGCGACAGGTGCTCAAGCTGCATCTTCTATCACCGGCACGCCGTCCGGTGCAGGTTACCCAAGACCTGGCCAACTTCTGGCGCACGACCTATGCCGAGGTGAAGAAGGATTTGAAGGGTAGATACCCGAAGCATTTTTGGCCTGACGATCCACTCGTTGCGCAAGCTACTGCGCGAGCCAAGCCGAGGGGTACTTAATTCTCCAGACCAGTAGGTGGTTTTTTGATAGGGGGAGGAGGCAGCGTTCGTTCGCCGGCCTCACCATTGCCTTGCCTTGTCATTCCCCTGATGGCATGTGCCAAATTTTGTGCACTGTTGACGTTGGAATACCCAGCCTCGCCGACGTCTCTTTCTGGGTCAGTCCATCTGCTTTGCAGTTCAGCACTGATCGTATCTTTTCAGCTGGGATTGGTGGCTTACCCGCTTTCGCTGTGATCAGCTCCCCATCCGAGAATTGAGCGGGGACGTTTTCCAGGACACCCATGTCACGCAGCTTGGTGAGCTCTGACCAGAGGTGGGTCATGAAGTCTTCGAGAGTCTCCCCACGCTCATAGCTTGCCGCTGCGGCCATCAAGGCTACGACATCTACCTCCAGGCGATCGCTGATGCCCTGCAGCATCTCGATCGTGGCGTTGGATTTTGCGTGCTCGATGTTGTGAAGGTGGCGAGCTTCCAGAGTGCTTCTGAGCTGCTCTTGGGATAGGCCGCGCGCTGCCCGAGTGGCGCGGAGTACTGCAGCCAATGAGTATCGCGATGGCATGACGGCTTGGCTTCCCAAAGGGAAGGATAAGGCCATAACCGAAAATCCACATCTACGAAATATAGTAAGCTAATGTGGATTGATGGTATGGTTGCTCAGCCGTTCCATAAGGATAAATGAGGGGGGGTAGGACAATCACCGGCGGATGGGAAAGTGTCAATTTATATGAATTGTTATTTGGGGTCGGAGCTTTCCTAGGGCCCAGACGAGATAGGCGGATAGAGCTGTGTTGGTCACTAAACGGACAGAATTACAGGGGCAATTTCTTGCTGAAGATAGCCTGCGCTTACTCTGGAATTCGGCGAGTCTCAACGCTGACTGTTACTACTTCGTGGTGGAAGGATGCGGGCTGGTAGATGGGGCATTCGGCCCGTCTGTACGTCTGGTCACGAGCGTCGAAGTGGTCGACTCGCTGTGCAAAGGGGATACGGCGGAGTTCTTGAGCGTGAACAAGATTCAGCTGATGGCTCCTCCGTCGATGACAAAGCAGAACGAGTTTTCCATGCAGGTGTTATCGGAGATACGTATCCAGGAGGGCAGTGAGCCGAACCCTATCTACGAATTTGTTACGCGTGATGGGCAGGTCTACTCGAGCGGGAGGGGTTGAGCTATGGCTGCATCCCTAGAAGAGATCATGTCGTTTCTCTACGGCGCCGGCGATTTGGTAGAAGGGTGGGCCAGTGATGCTGCTGACCTCGTCCGTGCAGCCCAACAACGTTTTCCAGGCAAACCTTTTTGTTTGGTCAAGCGTTGGATCCTCATCGATGTCATAGGCAACGAGGGTGAGCTATTTCCGGCAGAAGTCCCACCGATGTTAATCTTTGCTCATGAGGTTATTCAGGACAGCAGGCGGCGTTTCGATCCTGGGCATTGGGTGCGAACGACCTATGCGGTTTCTCATCCGGATCGGTGCATGTTTGAAACGAGGAGCACCGTCTATTTGCTTCTTGGCGATGGATACAGGAAGAGAGCGACGCTTGATGTGGTCTTCTCGCTGCACCCATAACCGATTTGGGAGGTGCCATGGAAATTGATGAGTTCGAGCGCGAACGTCGCCGTGAGGCTGTGGCAGCAGAAATCGCTTGTCTAGCTCTCGACGGAGGCCGGCTTGCTGCTGAGCGCCTGGCTCGATTGCAGGGGTATGTAGACGGCCAAGTTAGCCTTGAAGAGCTCAGGGCAGAGCTAATTGAACGTATGCGACACGAGAGCTGGGGTATCGCAGACGAGGACGAAATGCGCCGGGCCTGGGGTGACTCGGAGTGACTTGAGTCTTCAACCGCTAGCCGGCTAAAGCCGAATGAGCGAGCTCCTCCGCCGACGCCTCCTTTTGGAGTCTTCATCTGGGAGCTCCGATCAGCTGCCTGAACGGTGTTGAACAGCCGTCACAAAGAGGCAGTGTGCAGCACCACTGCTCCATTTCCACATCAAGTAATAAATCAGTGGGCGGGCCTCCATAGGATACCGGACACACGATCAGCCCTCGGACAGGACTCTGCTGTCGATGAAAATTCTGGTCTATTCAGATCTGCATTTGGAGTTCTCGGACTTCCAGCCTCCCCCGACGGAGTGCGACTTGGTGGTTCTGGCCGGCGACATCTCGGTGCGTAGTCGAGGAGTAACGTGGGCCAACGACATCTTCAACAATCCGGTGATCTATGTCTGCGGCAACCATGAGTTCTACAAAGGCCACGCCGATCGAACGCTGACCAAGATGCGTGATGCGGCTGCTAAGCATGTGCACGTCCTGGACAACCAGTCCCTGGTCATCTGTGACACCAGGTTTCTGGTAGCAACAGCATGGACAGACTTCACCGCGACCGGAGACTACAAGGCCGCGATGAGGGTGTGTGCGGAGTGGATGAACGACTTTAAGCGCATTCGTATTGGAGAGGGCTACAGCAGGCTTCGTCCTGCCGACCTCATTGCTCGAAACATAGCCACTCGTGATTTTCTGGTGGCCGAGCTCGCGAAGGATTTCGAGGGGAAGACTGTGGTGATCACTCATCACTGCCCAATCCGCGAGGTAGCGGGCGATGGCCATGAAGGCCACTTGGGTGCTGCCTATTTCAATGAATGGCATGACCTAGTCGCTCAAGCCGATGTTTGGATTTTTGGTCATACGCATCATGCAGTCGATACAATCGTCTCGGGCTGCCGGCTCATTTCGAATCCGAGAGGCTACCCAGGAGAGCGCACTGGTTTCTCGCCGGACTTCACCATAGAGGTTTGACTCGGTTACGCCTGCGGGTGCGGGCAATGTCAGTTTTGAAAAAGGGAAGAGCTAATGTCCGCTGAGGTCATCATCGAGTACCACTGCAAAAGCCCGTCAGATTTTCAGCTCAAACGAATTTTACGAGCGATGGCTTACAGATACTCGCCACCTATCGCCGGCTACCTGAGCGATGTCTTCATCACGTCTGAGTGCGCTGCCGGCATCGTCTTCGGTCACGTCGATCCGGGGCAGCTTGAGCAGCGAGCGGATGGGCATATTCTGCTGACGTCTCGCATCGAGCATCTGAAGAAGTTAGGGCGTTACTGGGTGATTACTACAGCAGAGGGACGGTTTGTGCTGACGTCTTTCAAGCGGGGATTGGGAAGGGCGAGCTTACGAGCGCTTATTGAGGGGATGATTCCAACGCAATAACCAGACGCTTCCGTGCGCCGGATGAAGGGACTGCGATCAAGCTTCCGACAGCAAGGTTCGGCGTCGGTGAATGCTACTCAGGATTTTGTAATCCCGGATTCGGTCGTGGGAGAGGTGTCCAGCATCCACAAGTCCTCGAATGTAGCCTTCGGCTTTGCCCCGAGCTTCACGCAGATCATCTACAGAGGTGCTGTGGTGGATGTCATCAACGATCAGCTGCCAGCGCTGGCTCTGCCGGATACCGATAGGGTCTCGGGAGAAGACGGGAGCGTTCAGTAGAGTTTCGTAGTAGCCAACAACAGGTGGATTGCTCAAGTAGGGCGCTCCGCAGGTTAAACATGGCTGGAGGTTATCATGCGCACACTCATTCGCCTGTTACTCGCCGGCACATAGAGCGACTGTTCTTCTCGCAGAAGTTTGCGAGATAGGGGTCACCTAAATATGAGGTTTTACATGGTCAGACGCAGGACACCGCTTTCCTCATCCAAGATCGTCGATGCACCTTTAGCCGCTATGCCAAGCAGCGTGAAAAAGGCAATGCAAATCGAGTTTGGATGGGAGATCACAGCTTATCTCTCATCAGTTGAGTACGGTGCTGGAGAGCTCTATTTGCAGGGCATCGTGTTCCGGGATCGTGAGAAGCGATTCGATGATGGTGATCCAATTCGAACCTCGATCATCATGGGCTCTGAACAGATTCAAGGCTATCTAGTAGTGCGGACACTCAGCAGTCGTTACGTGGTGTGCGACTGGGCAAGTGACCATGCTAGAGGAAACTCTAAAACTCAGCACTGAATCAGGTAGTTAAGGTAATGAGCAACTATGAGCGAGTAAACCGGAGTGAATCGATAACTCGCTTAATAGCGGCGTTCTCTGTGGAGATTACTGTATAGTCTTAACCATGCTTCTGGATACCCAGCCCTGGATCTCAATGCCCTCATGCTTGTAAATGACCTCCAGCCAGGTCTTGTTGCTCGAGTCTACAACCTCCAGCACGGCATATTGCTTCAATGGCATGATCACCTCGGCCTTCATGCTTGGTGAGTAGCGAAGGTTCACGTTGTCCCTAGCGACGAGCCTGATTCGCGCTTTAGCGCTTTTCGGCATGTGGCACATTGAGGAGCGGACGCGTTTTTGGGCCTGAGTAGGCGAGTCGGACTGAATCGTTAGGTCGTTAAGATCACACAGACCTTCCTTGAAATCCTTCCACTGGGTTACAAGTGCCAGGCCGGCTGACAGGACGCTCAGAATCCAGCAAAGCAGGAAGAATGCGGCAGGCGTAAGCGGCTTGCGATTCTCCTTATCTTGGAGAGCATCGATGATTTCCGCTTGTAGCGAAGGGGCTTGGGCGGGTTGAACGCTGTAGCGAGCTGCAGGCTCACGAACTATCGTTGGCTGCTCGACGATCTCATACTCTTTGAGCAGTTTAGCTAGCTTGCTTGGGGACGTGCGTTCAAGCGCCTCGAACAACGGAGACTCTGCGAGGATGGCTACCTGCTTCATCATTTCGCTGTACTTAGACGTTACCTGCAGGCTTGCCAGCCCTTCAGTAAAGCTGTGCATCTGTGCGAAGCTCGCCAATCGGGCTTGAGCGGCTTCATTCTCTGCCCAGATACTGCGGAAGGACTGCAGTCCATCTAGTGCTCGTATCTGGCCCGAGATTCTCTCCATCGCTTGTGTAGCCGCGCTCTCGAAGCTGGGGAGCTGCAATCCTGAAATACCGAGCAACGGCTGAAACGATGGGCCGGGGGTTGGTCGGGCGATGGCTTCAATCTGCTTGCTCGGAAAAAGGCAATCCATTGCACGGATTGCGGCTGCCGCAGGTGACATGGCCCTGTTCGCGAATTCCTGGATTTGTCTGAGCGAGCTGCCAAACGAGTCATCAAACAAAGATTTTGTCACTCGAGCTTGTTCGTGAAGTGCATGGGTGCCTGCGACGCTTGCCTGGAGCGCTTTAAAGGCCTCGCGGGCCGAGCTGTCTATAGGAAACGAAGGTGAAAGCGCTTCGTTCGCCATCGCCTGGAGTGTGGCCAACTCCTCAGGCGTCCTACCTGCTTCAGTCTGTTTGATGGTTTTGACGTAATCAGCTAAACGCTGGAGTTGATCGTCTTGCTCCGACACTGCATCACCCCTAATCCCTAGCACAGCCACAGAGGATACCTGTTCTGCGGTAGACTTGGCGCGGGAACTCCCAGAGTCAACGGTGCAGGGCTTCTAGTGTTTTATCCGAGGTGCCCCATTGCTTCATTTGTCATTCCATCCAGGGGCAGGATGATGAGCGCACCAGCGGGCAATGTTCTCACCATGTCGAGGTTGCCGCGAACGATTAGCTGGCTTTCGCAGCGTCTCAAAAGCGATGCAGCTATCGCACTCTGGTGCAAACCAGCACGTTCCGATCTCGACTGACATCTGATGACCCCAGTCGCCTACCGTCATCTGTAAACGGCGCCGATCCCGCCAGCCTCAGGTTAATGGGCGCTTCCGAGGTGATCCGTCATCACGGCCATTGCTAATTTCGTGGGTTCCGCTAACTTATACAAAACCTGTACATGATTGAGGTGTTGTACATGTATTGCCAGTGGCCTTTGACCCTTTACTTTGACGGTGCCTGCCCATTGTGCGCCAGGGAGGTGGCCTTCCTGCGCAGGCGTTCAACTGCAGCAAAGCTCATCCTGATCGATATCGATGGCGATGACTTCGATCCCATACCTCTTGGCCTGTCGATTGAGCAATTGAGATCGTGCTTGCACGCAAGGTTCGCGAATGATCAGTGGGTAACAGGCTTGGACGCTACCTTTTGGAGCTGGCGTGCTGCCGGTGTTGGGATGTGGGCCGCTCCGCTGGCTTGGCGTCCGCTACGTCCTTTGCTTTCAGTTCTGTACAGGTTGTTCTGTCGTTTGAGGCCAAGTTTGGTCTGGTTACCCCATCCCGAAGGTAGGCAACGTTGCAAAGGTGAGGAATCCAAATGTCACATTCGCTAGCCGAGCATTATCGTGAAATCCTTGTTGGCGTTGGTGAAAACCCGCAGCGAGAAGGGCTCTTGGATACTCCCCAACGTGTTGCCAAAGCAATGCGCCAGGTTGCAGGCATTCCTGGACGACCTCGGCGTTGAATGGTTTCGGATAAGGGCTTCGTTGGCGCATTGAAATCCTGGCGATAATGGCGATCGCGCCCGCTTAAAAATACGCGGACACCATCGTCCTTAAAGCTGGAGCTCGGAAGGTGAGTTCGCTGGACGCTTACTGAACTACTGATGTTGCTTTGTGTCTGCGCGGCGTCGCCCCGCTGATCGAACTCAAGGAAAATTCCAAATGAGTCGGGTAGTAACCATAATCTATAGACCTGACGCATCGGGATGTGCTGATTTTTAGGCGCTTATTAAGTCGTGAATCAGGGTCGGGTGATTCAGAGAGAAAGAGTATTGTCGCAGGAGCAGTTAAATAACTTTATCAGCTTTCAGTCGGCACTGATAGCTGTAACGGGTTAGGGATTCTCCGATCAAGTCAGCACAGGCTGCACGACCTGTGCTGAAATGGCCCTTCGTTTAGCCACCCCAAGCAAGCCTTGCCCATGAGTCAGATGAGCTTCTCCGATTTCGAGTACGCCGGTAAGCGCAAGCAGACCTGCCGAGAGCGTTTCCTGGCCGAAATGGAGCAGGTCGTGCCGTGGAGCGGGTTGGCAGCGTTGATCGAGCCGCACTATCCAAAGGCCGGTGGCGGTCGTAAGCCTTATGCATTGGAAACGATGCTGCGAATTCACTTGTTGCAGAACTGGTTTTCGCTGAGCGATCCGGCGATGGAAGAAGCGTTGTACGAGATCACCTCTATGCGCCAGTTTGCTCGGCTGACGCTAAGCGCGCCGATTCCCGAAGACATGACAATTATGAATTTCCGACACCTCCTGGAGAAGCATCAGCTCGCAGCAGGGATTCTGGAAACCATCAACAACTATCTGCAAGACAAGGGCCTGTCACTGCGCCAGGGCACGATTGTCGATGCCACGATCATCCATGCGCCCAGTTCGACCAAGAACAAGGAAGGCAAGCGCGATCCAGAGATGCATCAAACAAAGAAAGGCAACCAGTACTTCTTCGGCATGAAGGCGCATATCGGCGCCGATGTTGAGTCGGGGCTGGTGCATCACGTTCACGGCACTGCCGCGAACGTCGCAGACGTGACGGAAGTCGCGCAACTGCTGCATGGTGAGGAGAATGTCGTCTGTGCGGATGCGGGTTATACCGGCGTAGAGAAACGGCCTGAGCACGACAGTCGGCAAGTGATCTGGCAGATCGCAGCCCGACGCAGCACCTACAAACGCTTGAGCAAACGCAGTGCGCTGTACAAGGCCAGACGCAAGATCGAAAAGGCCAAAGCCCAGGTACGTGCCAAGGTCGAACACCCATTTCGGGTGATCAAGCGCCAATTCGGCTATGTGAAGACCCGCTTCCGTGGGTTGGCCAAGAACACGGCGCAACTGACCACGTTGTTTGCGCTGTCGAATCTGTGGATGGCGCGCCGGCAGTTATTGAGCCCTGCGGGAGAGGTGCGCCTGTAAGGCGCGATAACCAGGGCTGAGCCCTGGCTATCGCAATGATCGGTGGCCGAAATCGATTCGGCCTGGGTCAAGATGCCGTTCAGTGCTGGTCGCTGAGTAACTTGTTCGGAGTTTCCTTAGGAGCAGACCATTAAAAATAGTTATCATAGACAGAATCAAGTTGATCTATGGCTATGTGTCGGGCTAAAGGTATAAAGTATTCGCTCAAGGTTTTCTAAAACGCCAGACAAAGAATCAGTCTCGCTTTTTTCTTTCCCTACTGTAATATGCAACCTTCGCTTCTCATTAGCTGCAAACCAAGTACCAATTACACCCCAAACCTTAGGCGTCACCGCCTGAGAGAACGGCATAAAAAAATGGTTACAGCTAGTGGTGCCGAATGCTACTAACCCATTGGTATCAGAAAGATCAAACAAAAAGTCATTGGCACTAAAGCATGCCGCAATAGCAAGCATACTTGCCGCATCCATTGCTTCCCCGGCCGGATCAACAAAAGAAATACATATACCTTTCAATGAGTGCATACAATAGCCCACTGGCGCCTTAAAATTAATTAAGTTAGGTGCAATATTGCGAGCCCTTAAAGTCTAAATGGCAAGCGAAGTTCCAATGTCGAGTGCTTTTTCTTTTTCTCTCAATAAAGCCTTCAATTTAGCTAGGGGCAGAGGCTTTGCATACCAGTAGCCTTGACCATGACTACATCCGTTTTTTTGCAAAAAATTTAGCTGATCCGTATTTTCAATTCCTTCGGCGACAACTTGCATGCCAGCACTCTTGGCGACAATAAGTATTGCTTGCACAATGGCTCGATCAAAATCATTGTGCGGTAGCTCACTAACGAATGAGCGATCAATTTTCAAGCGATCTACGGGCAAACTTTTTAACGTACCAGGTGAAGAGTAGCCAGTACCAAAGTCATCCATCGCCACTTCCACACCGATATCGTGCAGGGACAGTATTGTTTGAGTAGCTAGAGTAATGTCGTGTATCGCAACGCTTTCGGTGATCTCGATTTCCAAACGGCTGGCCGGTAATCCTGATTTCCCTAGAACTGAGCTTACCTGACCTATAAAGTCACTCTGAAGGAATGAACGACTACAGATATTAACTGCAATCGGCACGTCGAGCAATCCCTCTGAAATCAATGATTTATTATCGTTACAGGCACGCTCGAGCACTAGGCGACTGATAGCGGGCATTAGCCCATATTCTTCAGCTAATGGAATAAAATGGGTCGGTGGTATTAAACCGTTACTACCGTCATGCCACCTAAGAAGAGCTTCGAGACCGGAGGGACGATAGGGAGGAATCAGTTCGAACTGTAGTTGATAATGCAGCTCAAATTGGTTTAACTCTATTGCTTTTCGGAGCCGACTGACAGTGCGGAAGATTGCTTCCATCTTATCGCGTAGGGCCAGACGAAAGAAGCGTATACAATTGCCTCCTTCAGCTTTTGCTTGGTACATGGCGATATCTGCATCATTGACCAACTGATCGCTATTTTGGCCATGCCCAGGATGTAGACTGATGCCAATGCTTGCGCGTACTCGAAGTTCGATACTGTTGATTTCAAAAGGAGTTGCTAGACAGTCTAGCAAACGTTGGGCTAGCCTGCGGGGTGCATTGCGTTCACGTGGCTGTATTGAGGCTATGAGGAACTCATCACCTCCCATACGCGCCAGTAGGTCGTTCTTACCTACGTTCCCCTGAAGCCGCTCTGCCAAGCCCCTCAGTAGGTGGTCACCTACATCGTGATCATAATGATCATTGATTTGCTTAAAACCATCGAGGTCTATAAAAAGCACTACTAACTGCCAATTACTGTGCTCACACTCAAGCATCAGCCTTTGTAAGTTATCATGAAGGTGATTACGATTCACACAGCCGGTCAGGCTATCATGAGTTGCCATGTATGTAATCTGCTCAAGCATTTGTCTACGAATACTTATGTCGTGACAGATACCGACATATAACCGTTGCCCGCCAATATTTAGCTCACCAATACTTAAGTGCATTGGAAATAAGCTGCCATCCTTTCGTTTGCCAACTACCTCACGCCCCTTGCCAATAATTTTTCGCTCGCCCGTTTTGGTGTAGGCAAGCAAGTAGTCGTCATGATTGCTAGCATCCGGCTCTGGCATGAGTGCAGATACATTACACCCGATCAACTCAGCACGACTGAAGCCGAAAGTGATTTCCGCTGCAGGATTTAAAGCATTAATAATACCGAATTGATCTATGACGATCATCGCATCTACGGCGGCTTCAAATATGGCGGAAGACAACTCTCCCAGTGCGAGCGCTTGGCCAGATAGGTGGGTGGGGGGCGTGGTAACTTTCATAAATTTAATCTATCCGTTGAATCGTTCAACCAAGGCATGCAGGGCGTGCGCTGTATGTTCTAACTCTTGGCCGGTACTTGAGGATTGTTTGGCGATGTCGGCATTTCTGTCAGAAACTTGTGCGATTGATGTAATCTGGCGAGAGATGTCCTCAGCCACATGAGCCTGCTCCTCAGAGGCTGATGCCATCTGCTCACTCATTTGATGGATGCTATCTACAGCTATGCTTATCCCCTGTAGTGCATGCTGCGTATTGATGACCTGTTCGACACCTGCCAGTGCCTCCTGACTACCCTGATGAGCAATATTTACTGCTTGGCTAGCGACCTGCTGAAGTGAGCCAATTATCTGCTGGATTGTCTGAGTAGATTCTTGAGTTTTCGACGCCAGAGCTCTAACCTCATCGGCTACCACTGCAAAGCCTCTACCTTGTTCACCGGCTCTTGCGGCCTCAATAGCGGCATTAAGTGCCAGCAGGTTGGTCTGCTCAGCAATCGCGCGGATCATATCTGCAGCCTGTTGGATTGATTTGGTTTCTGACGCTAAACTCTCTACCGACAGGCTAATCGCTTTCACTGTAGTGGCAAGTTTTTCAATCACCTCTCTGGTCTTCTGAGCTTGTTCAGAACCAGTTTGACTCAGAATATTGACTTGGTTGGCCTCGCGTGCGGTGTTATGAATGTGTATTGAGACTTCTCCGATTGAAGCAGCCATCTCATTCATCGCAGTAGCAGCCATATCCGCTTCATCACGTTGGTGCTGCAAAGCTGTGTCCGATTGCTGGGCTAGATTGCCGCTTTTGGACGCGAGAGTGGCGGTCTGATGGGCATAATCGCTGAGCCGGTTAAGAGCGGTGCGGAGCTTCGCCCCCTCGCTAATCATAATCATGTGCAGTTGAGCGATAGTTCCATGCTCGTCGGTGTAGGTGCGAGCAATCAGTTCGCTGTCGAAACTTCCACCAGCGATGCTGCGGAAACTATCCAGTGTTTTCCGCTCATGACGATTCGCTAGAGCCTGCAAAGCAAACAGAAGTAAAGTGACACCGCCTAAACTTGTCCAGTAAGTGCCGCTGTACAAAACAATAGCCGTTAGTCCCGTAGCCAGTAACGGCATGCCGAAATAACCGCTTATTGTGCGAAGGCGTTCGTTTAAGCGAACACTCTGCTGACCGGTTTGAAGGCGCCTATAAAGCTGAATTGCACGTTCAACCTGTGCACTGTCCGGCTTCACCCGCACTGATTCATGCCCAGTTATTTTCCCATTTTCCAGAATCGGAGTAACATAGGCATTGACCCAATAAAAGTCACCATTCTTGCAGCGATTTTTAACAATGCCCATCCAGCTCTTACCGGCTTTCAGGTACGACCACATGTGGGCGAACACAGCTTCGGGCATATCAGGGTGGCGGACAATGTTATGCGAACTGCCTATTAACTCTTCTCGGCTGAAACCGCTAACCGAAATAAATTCATCATTGCAATAGGTTAATGTTCCGTGTATATCTGTCGCAGAAATAAGGCGTTGATCCGCCGGATACACTAGCTCTCGGTTTGTAATTGGTAAGTTTTTCTTCATGAGCACGACCTGGTAAACTTAAATTTAATCTTGACTAGAATCAATTTCCATCGAGCGCTTCAGCCCTGGCTACCGCATAATCCATCACAACTCTCGCGCAATTTGATAATGCATGGCGATTCGAGTAGACCGCAAACAGTGACTCCCCTTCAGATACATAATCTGGCAACACTCTCACCAATGAACCACTTTTAGTAAGCGCGCAAGCCGTGTTTATAAAAACAAGACCCAATCCCTGCTCCGCGGCATTAACAAGGGCAGGGATCGATTTGCTTAGAAATCTTTTGCTCACAGCAACACTATGACAATCGCCGCCATCGCGCCGATTAATAACCACAAAGTCCTCAGATGTGTAATGAATACAAGTATGAGCACTCAAATCATCAGGGTTTTCCGGAATTCCATTACGATACAGATACTCTGGGCTCGCATAGATTCCAAGTTTTGATTTGCATAATGTTCTAGCGACATAGCTACTATTTTTTAGTTCCCCAAAATGCAAAAGCAAATCAATACCGTCCTGAATAAGATCAGGTTCTTTGTCAGATACTAAAACTTCAATTTCTAGCCCCGGATGAAGAGCTAGTAGCGTGTAAAAAAAATTATTGATCGAGCAGTCAAAAAAAGCCGATGGCACTTGAACTTTAACTTTCCCAACGACCCCAACAATGGCAGACTGGAGTGAACTAATTGTAGAGTTCAAGTTGTCTATACAAGAACTGCACTGTTCAAACAGACGTTCGCCGTCAGCGGTACAACGAAGCGCTTGGGTTGAGCGAAGTATGAGTGAAGTACCAAGCTGCCTCTCAAGATTTATCAGCCTCCGACTTAACGTGTTTGCTGGCACGCATAGCTTTTTACTTGCTTTAGACAGACTTCCAGAGCGAACAATCTGAACAAAAAGTGATATGTCGTTAAGCATCAAAACCTAATCTCCGGGCACTCGTCCTCATACAAAAATTCATGCAAAAAAGCACTCCTTGGCTACATTAAATTATTTATTTTTGATATGGGAATCATCATAACTATATGATAGCTTGCTATGAATGTTGGCGGAACCCGCATGCATGGATTGAGTTCATCCATTTATGGACGGAGCATCTTAACTACAGAGGCTATCAGCAGTATTTAATAATTTTTCTTCTTGAGCACTAGTTAGAATCAGGGATTTCGTATCAATGATTCTAAACCGAGCCTTGATTCAATAACTTCACGCCACGTGTCGTCGCGACAAAAAAAGACATAGCGCCTCCACCGATTAATATTAATAGTGGGCGCAGAAAAAACTACGCCAGACTGTAAGAATCTGCAGAAAAAATAATATTATTGCTTAAACAAAATAAGTGAAGGTATGCCGCTCGGTAAGGAGAGCGAAACTTTTGCTACCAAATATTGACACCGCTTAACTCCCGGTAATAAAACATGGCATAGCGTTATACAGACAGCCCCTGGAACGATACTACTTATCTAACTAAATCTCCGCTACGGAACCAGGGGAACTGGGCATTGATACAGCAAGATTGAGAGTCTGATGTTTACGATCAAACCTGTACAGGCCATGTACAACTGCGAAAAATTGTACAAGATTTTGCAGTGATGGCAAACTGCTGCTTATCGGTTTTTACATAGAATAAATCTATCTGCCATGCGGAGTGTGTAAAGATTTTGACGTTCTTAACTCATCCTTCACATCACACTTTATAAACAACACTGATAAGCGTTCGGTAGAAGGAAAAAATTGCTGACCACTGCTATTCGTGGTTAGCGAACGTGATTATAAAATATAATCGCAGGCCAGATCGCATGAAAACTTTCGGTAACAATGAGTAAAATTTCGGATAGGCATAAACTGACTCGGGTCTCGCTGGAGTCACTACTCTGCTGTGTGCAGCTGCGAGTGCGCGAAAGAACTGGCCAATGCCACAGTGATAGCTGGTACATCAGCTCCGAATTCTTAACCGTTGCTGACTTCAATCCAGACTTCGAATATTGCTGAGCTAGCATTAAATTTATATACCGCTTGCGTTGCTCCGCAAAAACGCCTTCAGCCCAAAAATATATAAAATTTCCAGTTGCCGCGGAATGTTGCGACATGGCTAAATAAGAGTAATTGTCATGATAATTATAGTGCTTAACGTCAGGCTATAGTATTATTTTCTGAATTATAGTTCGAGTTAACAAATTTTTTCTAAATCTCCTAACTTTTGCATTCGTTTAATTACTAGACTTGCTAGATCATCCGGGCGAAACTTTGCTAAAAAGTCGTCAGCACCAACTTTTTTCACCATTGCCTGATTGAAAGCACCAGATAAGGAGGTATGCAACACGATGTGCAGGTCGTGCATCCGTGGGTCATTGCGGACTTCCGCAGTTAGGGTATAGCCATCCATTTCAGGCATTTCGATATCAGAAATCATCATCAGCAATTCTTGCTCTGGTTTTCTCCCTTCATCGAGCATACGGTGCAAATAATCTAAGGCCTGACGCCCATCGGTGAGTGCGATTACTTCTACGCCCACGGCCTCCAAGCATCGAGAGACTTGTTTACGTGCCACAGAGGAGTCATCAACAGTAAGCACGCATAACTTCGCGGCTTTCGCATGGATGGAGGCTGGAATGACTCCTTCGGTAATCTGTTCGGACACCGGGGAAACTTCAGTCAGAACCTTCTCCACATCGATGATCTCAACCAGTTCGTCGTTAACCTGTGTTACAGCAGTAAGATAGTTATTAATCCCACTACCCTTGGGTGGAGGATGAATCCCTTCCCAATTGAGGTTGACTATGTGCTCCACCGCGCTAACCAAGAATCCTTGAGTCTTGGTGTTGTACTCAGTAATTATGACGAAGGCAGTACTGTGGTCTTCAACACCTGGCAGTCCAGTGGCCAACGCCAAATCTAGTATCGGGATTGATACACCACGCACATTCGCCACACCGCAGACCACGCGATGCGACATTGGTAATGCCGACAGTCGAGGACATTTGAGTACCTCACGCACCTTGAATACGTTGATGCCATACAGTTGATTTTCATTAAAGCGAAAAAGCAGAAGTTCAAGACGGTTTTGCCCAGCCAGCTGAGTGCGGCTATTCACCGTTTCCATAAGACTTACCATCTGACGACCTCAAGAAGATGCGTTATGATCTGGGCAGCGTGGTGGCTAGCTGTTGAAACGAGCAACCAACGTATTGAATTGTTGCGCAGTGTGTTTTAGGTCATTTTCAACGGTGGAAGATCTATCCGAAATTTCGGCATTCTCATAAGAGACGCTGACAATTTTTTCCTCAACCACATGGGCTTGCTGCTTAGGCGCTGCAGCCATCTATTGGTTAACTTGATAGATGAGCTCAACCGCACCGTTGATACCGTTAAGCGTCCCTTGAGTCTTGGAGGGGTAGCGTCCCGGATTCATCGCCCACCACAGCAAAACCGCGATCTTGCTCTAAGGCACCTGCTGCCTCTATCGCAATACCTGTAATGTCGGATTCATCCCGTTGATTGCTCAGTGCCGATTCCGATCGCTTTGTCAACGACCGGCTATTTATGGCCAGTGTCACAGTCTGGTTGGCAAAGCCACCAATTCTACCCAGCGAAGTTCTGCCTTCTGCGCCTTCACTAACTAGCAGCACCCGCAACCACGGCACAGGGCTTTGCTCAACTGAGAGAGGACGAGCAGTTTGTTCGCTATCAGAACAGCCGGTGGGAATTGAACCTGTAGGCTTCAGGGTTCGATGCCACGGGTGAGCTCTCAACGCCTGTATCGCCAAGAAGGATAGGACGGCGATGGTAGAACCTATAGTTGTTCCACCGAAAACCAACGCTGTAGCAGTGGCTGCCAGTGCGCCGAAGGTAAGGATGGCTCCTACTAGATGCAGTGATTTCAAGCTGCCGTCGTGATTTTTCGGGCGTGCATCGAGACCAGAGGCGTCGCTAATTTGGTTGCGTTCTGGCTTTACACGAACGGACTTATAGCCGGTGAAATTGCCCTGTTTGATGATATATGTGACATAAGCACTGACCCAATGGTGATCGCCGATGCTACAGAATTTTTTGACGATCTCCATCCAGCTTTCGACATTTTGTAGGTACGAGCACATGCGTGTTAAGACTACTTCGAGCACGTATGGATTACGTAGAATATTATGTGGACTACCAATCAGCTGCTCGCAACTGAACCCTCTACCGGTGACAAACTCCCCATTGCAATTTGTCAGGTTGATCTGCTCGTCGGTTACTGAAAGCCATCGCTGCTCGGATAGCAAGCTGAGTTCGTGCTTTGTTGCGGAAAGGTTTATTCGCAAGATCATCACCCTCTCGAAACGATATTGATTCTTGGTTGCGAAAACACTCCAAGAATCCTCTAAAAATCGTTCCATGATCTTAGCGCTGGCAATAACTATTTTCCGTTGGCATATAGCTACCCAGTTGGAAAGATTCTATTTCGATAAAATCTGTTTTTCAATGGCAATGTGCCACTATTTTATGTGGCGTCATTTTTTTGACCTAGATCAATAGAATAAGTTAAAACCCTTGATTTTATGATTAGCCGGTGTCTCGGTATCCCCTCCTTATAGCTATTACCCTACGTGGCAGCGGGTTATGCCGCCCCGGGCGGTGCCATGGGACGTGAGTGTGGTCGCATACAAAGCTGCCGATCCCAAGGTGCGGATCACCCACCCGGAGCGGGTTATTGCTCCCAGCAGCGGCCTCACCAAACGAGACCTGGCCGAATACTACGCCCAGGTCTCACCTTGGCTCCTGCCACACCTGAAAGACCGGCCCATTGCTTTAGTCAGGGCGCCCGAGAGGATCACCGGCGAGTTGTTTTTCCTGAAGATGACCGCCTCGCCATCCCGAATATCACGACGGTGCCGAAAGCAGGCGCGGGCAAGGTATGGTAATCAACAGTGTTGAGTAGCTACTCGGTTTACATCCTGCTGGCCAATGCACGTTTGCGTGCAAACAAGGAGGTAACGTTTTGGAGACTGAGGCATTACTGACCGAGCTCCTTAACGCCCGAGGGCCGGGCGGACAAGAAGATGAGGTGCGAGACATTTGCCTGCGGGAGCTCAGCCGTTTCTGTGAGGAGGCCCACATTGACCCTGCTGGCAATGTGGTGGGAGTGATTCGTGGGGGCCGCGCTTGTAGCCCCGAGGCAGCCATACGCATTATGGCCCACCTCGATGAGATCGCGATGATCGTCAAAAAAGTGCTGGAGAACGGCACTCTGGAGGTGCTCGCTCTCGGTGGCGCGCAACCGATAAGCTTCGGCGTCTGTCCTGTCGATATCCTGGGTGATGAACACATCCTGCCGGGTGTTTTGTCTTACGGTTCAATGCACAACAGCGGTCGAACTTCGAATGGAAGAGACGTACTGGCAGGTAATGTTCAGTGGAAAGATGTCTACATCGTCACGCGCAAGTCCAAGTCAGAACTCCAGAAGCTTGGTGTTCGGCCTGGTACTCGAGTCGTGCTCAGTCAGCACTGGCGTAAGCCCTTCAAGGTGCATGACTGTATTGCCGCTCACTTCCTCGACGACCGAGCTCCGCTGAGCGCTGTCATTCTCTGCGCAAAGCTGCTGAGTGAACGGCGAGAAAAACTGCAGCAGGATGTTTGGTTCGTGCTTACGACGCTGGAGGAAGAGTCGAATGCCGGCGCCATGTACGCAGCTTCCCGGCTGCCCGGCGACACCACAATCGCGGTCGAGGTCGGCCCTGTACTTGAGGAGTATGGCACGGAGCTTTCGGCCAACCCGATCATCAATACCGGCGACCAGAAGGGATACTACAGCCGCGCCGTGGTGCAGGGTCTGATCGCCGCTGGCCTAAAGGCCGGTTATAAGCCTCAGTCGGCATTGCTCGTCGATTTTGCATCCGATGCAAGCGCGGTGATGAGCGCCGGGATCGATGCCCGGGCCGGTTGCATTGCGATACCGACCGAGAATACTCACGGCTTCGATATGGTGCATTTGGAAGGAATCACTGCCTGTGCTGAGACCTTGTTCGAATTCCTTACAGGTACACAAGACACATAGCCCGACGCCAGAATTGCAAGAGTGCCGTACCACCTGCCATTTCGATGGAATTTTTTCTCCCCTGCTTGCTCAATAGCGCATGAGCTAGGGAGGGAATTCTGGTGGTCGGACAGCAACTCTATGTCATTGAGTACGAGCTTCACGGTGAGCCTCGGACATTCATCATCCGTTTGGAGAAAATGGACAACGGCGTCGCCTGGCACTGGGCCAGTTGCGATGCCGGCGTGGGCATCATCCCGCGATTCAGTCAGCAGAATATCAAATTGGTCAGTCGCCCGATGGCTGAGCGTTACGGCGTTGCCAAGGTGAGGTGGCGGCTGGCTGGCGAGGGCCCCGAGTTCGTTCCGCAGCCTATCGATGTCGGCAAATTCTCAGGGGCTGCCGAAGGTGCCTGAAGAGCGGCATTCGATCAACTTGCCTGGAGGTGTTGCCATGCAGCCTAAAACCGAAGGCTCTGAAGAGAAGGGCCCAAGCGACGTGCCCTTCATTAACGATCCAGAAAAGCCCACATCGCCCCCCCTGAATGACGCTGATGCCACGGATGCAGCTGAGGCTGAAGAAAACATTCAGAACGATGGCCAAACTCTTTAGAGAGGAGAAGCAGCCGATGGACAGTTATCACCTCAGCCCGACATCGGATGGCTGGGAATTGAAAAAAGCCGGTGCTGAGCGAGCCTCAAAACGAGCCGCCACGAAGCAGCAGCTTGTCAGTGCCCTTGCAGATTTCTTCGAGGGCAAGACGGCGTCCGTGAAGATCCACAAGGCGGATGGCACCATCGAAGAAGAGCGTACCTACCCTCGTGCTGCTGACCCGCGCCGTAGCAAAGGTTGAAGACTATAACTGCCTGTGACCTTGGCATTGAGGTCACCGATGCCCTTGGCGTGTTCCGATGGTTGGTGGCCAGTTTTCTCATGGGAAAGCGCATCCGCTCCGCCGTAGCAGTGGAGGCGTACCGGATTCTTGTCGATCAAAAGGGTTTGGATACGCCACTCAAGCTTGCCCAGACTTCCCATCCGACACTGGTCAGACTCCTCGGTCAAGCAGGATACGCACGATACGATCAGTCTACCGCTCGACGATTGCTGGGCCTGAGCAAGAAGGTACAGGCGGAACTGGATGCCCAACTAGATGCACTGCGGGAAGCATCGAATGCTGAGGGATTTAAGCGCTGGTTACTGAGCTTCGAGGGGGTAGGGCCAAAGACTGTAGAGATTTTCATGCGTGAAGGCTTGGGCCAGTTAACGATGTTGCACGGCCATTGACCTTAAAGTGGCCTTTAGCCCCCATCGACGCGTGCGCAGATGAGTGAAACACTGGATCAGTCAACTATGGACTGGAGAGGGTGATGAAGCTGGACATCGAGGGGGTGTCGCTGTCAGGGAAGACGGTGATTGTGGTGGAAGACGATCCAACGCTTCAGACCCTGCTGGTGGGGATCCTGATCGAGTTGGGCGCCACCTGTGATGCGTTCGATAACTCAGAAGATGCCTTGATTCACTTGATGGGACTTAAAAGTGACTGCTCGTTGATCGTTGTCGACCACGGTGTTCCGGGAAGCATCAAAGGTATGGAGTTCATCTCCATGGCCCACGAAAGGTGGCCTGGACTACCCGCCATTCTGACCTCGGGTTACCAGCTTGACACTTCTGAAGTCACACCACCCGTTGTCTACCTCTTCAAACCATGGTCGATAGACGAGCTTGCTCAAGCTATTGGCCAGGCGCTTCACTCTGCAAATGTACCTTTACCTCTCCTGCCGTTCGACCAATAAGGTCTCTAGCGCTGCAAGTTATCCCGAGCACCATCTTCCGTCTTATGCTCAGCAGGCGCCTGATGAAGGGGATCACATTCGCTGCCCATCGCCTGGTATTCCTTGCGAAGTTTATGAATTTCTCGGTTATCGAGCGCTTCGAGATTCAATACTGACTGCTCAGCCGATTGTGTAGCGCGGATAAGTTCGTCGAGCTTCACGTGGATGATGTCGTTATCCCGGTTCTGGGTGTTCTGAATCAGGAAAACCATCAGGAAGGTGATGATGGTGGTCGACGTGTTGACGATGAGTTGCCAGGTATCGTTGAAGTGAAACCACGGCCCAGATGCAGCCCACATGGCAATCAACACCACGGCGATCAAAAAGGTGCTCGGTTTACCGGCGTGGTTGGCGAGCCATTGGCAGAACTGGGCGAATTTCATGACGTAACCTCCACTGGGATCTACAGGGTTTGACCGCAGCGGAGCGCTGAAATCTTTTTTTACATTCTCACCAAGTGTAGGGTGAACCCGCTAAGCGCAGCGGAACGATCTGGCGTGCCGGAAAGGCAAAAAAATACTCGAAATCTTTCCCGAGGCTTCTGCGCATATGACCTTCATCGTCTGGTTTGCGCTGCTGGGTGCAGTCTTGCTGCTGGTACCACTCTCATCCTCCTACCTACGCTGTATCCCTGTGATCTCGTCTGTAGTGTGTTTTGGCCTGGGTATCGGCCGGGTACATCGGGACTGGGTTTACTTCAGCTGGACATGAGCAATTCGAGCGGGTGGATGGAGCACCTCACAGAGGTCGGGGGGGGCTCTCCGCTGTTCTTCAGTGGTTTGAAATTGCGCCTGCCCTTGCACAACCGCCGTTGGCAGCGCGTTTTTTGAGGGGGCGGAGATGTTGATCTGCATCGGCCGTTCGATAGAAAAGTGCAGGCGCAGCCATTGCCCCGGGACAATCACCGCCAAGAGATTTTCGCTAACGCGCCCGCAGCCTAGCTGTTTTGCCCGCCTTTGCGACCCGCCTCCGACGCTTTCTCGCGATCATTGGCAACATTGCCAAGTTTATTCTGAGCAGTTCCACCTTTCTGACACGACTGGTTTCGTTGTTAGTGATGATCTTTCATCTCATGTGTCATACAGGAGCGTGTGTGTCCAGCTCGGACGTCGGAGCGCAGGGTATTCACTCCGAGGTTTTTGGCCGAGGCCGGCGAGGCGCGGAAGAACAGGTGCAAGCGTGTGGCGTCATTAAGCTTTGTTCGCGAACGTTCGCGAAGGATGAAGCATTAAATGCGATCTATAGACGCCGACCCTTCAGCCACGCTATGGATGCATTAATGCCGCTGACATCTCTCTACTGAACCTTTTGAATGTTCGTGACTCAACCTTCCATCAGCGTGTGAGATCTACTGATGCGAACATTCGAGGAAAACCTCTCCGTCGCCCAATTGCTGAAGCTCAACTGTTTGGCAGCCTGGTACCGTGTGCTGGAAAATAGGGCCTTAAGAATGGACTCGCCTGACGACTATCACGAGGAGCTGCTTCGCAAGGCTGATGAAATGGATCGTAAAGGGATTATCTCTTGGCAGGAGTGGCGCGATCTTCGTCTGGACGCTGATGCTGCTTACCTCAGAGCGGTCGCAGGGGACGACTATCCCTCAAGAAGTGGATCTAGGTAGGGTAGTAGGCATGGACGTGGTCTGGCGAGACGCTCCGTCCATACCGAGCTGCAACTGCTGCTTTTCTAGTTTTTCCTGCGTCGTGAACAGGCGATCGTTAAGCCCGCGATGATTCCAAGCGCAGCTGCACCGATTAACAGTGGCGTTTTATCTTTTGATTTCCTCCACCCACCGTCGATACTTCTTCTGTCACTCGGAGGCTCAAACAGGTTGCCAGATGATGTTTCGGCTACGGGACTGCGATTTATCCCCCACCGCGTCACCCATCCAGACAACAAAGACATTCCTGGTACTAGATAGCTGGCCAAGTGTGCGAGGCGAGCAGCAGTGCCGACCGTTGTATGAGCGCGAGGGGAAATAGCACAGGCCACCATTGCCTTGGCTACCCGTTCGGGGTCGTAGATGGGGCCTGGTGGTGTCAGCGCGTGCCCGGTGTAGTTGCCGCCGTCTCGGAAGCCGGGTGTGTCCATGACTGCTGGATAGATGTCGCACACATGGATGTTTGGAAACTTGGTCAGCTCCCCGCGCAGCGCCTCGGTCAGTCCACGCAAACCGAACTTGCTCGCCGAATAAGCCGCTGCATAGGGCTGGGCCACCCAGCTGCCCAGCGACAGCGTGTTGATCAAAATGCCGCTACCTTGCGCTTTGAAGAAGGGAAGGGCGACGTAGGCGCCTCGCAGGTTGCCAATCAGATCGGTCTGGATAACCTGTTCGTGAGCTTCCAGAGGGGTATCATCGAAGCTTCCGACCGCCCCGACCCCGGCGTTGTTGACCCAGATATCGATCCGTCCATGGCCAAACGCTGAGGCCTGGGCGGCCAGCGCTTGAACCTGATCGCTGTGGGTGACGTCGGTGGTAACCGCTATGGCATCCGCACCACAATCGGTGCATTCATCCAGGACGTCAAATAATGCTTCTTCATCGCGGGCTGCGAGCACCAAGCGTGCGCCTTTGCAGGCAAAGGCGTGTGCGGCGGCGCGGCCTATGCCGCTGGATGCCCCTGTGATTACCACAACTTTGCCACGCAGCGGCCCCCTGACGGGATATCCACTATGGGGAGCTTCTTGCTCTGTGCCGTTGCTACGGTGTTCGAAGGGAGCGATGATTTCGTCGGCCTCGACCAGAGAGAGCTCAAGGGTGGTGCCATCGACCAGGGTCAAGGTCAGCCCTTCGACCGTACCTGCCTCTTTGTTTGGAAACACGGGTTCACCTTCAGCATCCAGGCTGTCGTAGATGAAGCGTGTACCTTCGAGCCATCCCACGGCGGTGAGAAGCTCGGGGCCTAGATAATATTTCCCGTCTTGAAAGAAGCCTGGAAACTGATGCGCTCGCTCCACGTTTTCAACCCGGTAGCGCTCACCTGATTTCATACCTGTCGCTTGATCGACCATTATGCAAACCTCTATAGTTGGGGCCTGGAATATCAGCCTTTGCTGTGCTCGTCGGAAGTGGGCCCAGTGCCTCGCTTGATGCCTCGCGGGCCAGCAACGCCCCATATCCCCAGGCCAACAAGCGGTAGGGCCACGATCAGCAGAGCCCAGGCCGCTTTCACGGCATCTGTCTTGTCGCTCCGGAACACGCTGACGATGGCCCACAGGTCGATGAGCAGAAGAATTGCCGCTACGGCAATCCAGAAGTAGCTGGCGAGATCGTTCATGACCTTATCTCCTCTACACGTAGTCAGGGCCCAGCGTCCCTGATGCCGCCCCTGGAACAAGGATCACCTTGCGACAGTTGTCCTCTTTCTGATCGAACATCTTGTAGCCCATGGCTGCCTCCTCTAAGGCAAGGCGGTGGGTGACGATTAGCTCGGGCTGGAGGCGTCCGGCTTCGATGTGTTCGAGTAGCTCGGGAAGGTACTTTTGGACATGTGTTTGTCCCATCTTGAAGGTCAGGCCTTTGTCGAATGCATCACCGAACATGAAGCCGTGAATGAACCCCGCATAGACGCCGGGCACGCTGACTATGCCGCCACGTCGCACAGCCGCGATGCTCTGGCGCAGAGCCTTTCCGCTGCTACCTTCCAGTTTCAAGGCCGTCATCACGGTTTCCGTAGTGCTGCCCTTGGCTTCAAACCCGACCGCATCGATGACCGCGTCTACGCCACGCATACCGGGTGTCTGACGAATGATGCTGTCGGCAGGATCGTCATCGTTTTCGAAGTTAATCGGGATGACGCCATAGGCTTCCTGGGCGTAGGCCAGGCGGTAGTCGTTGTCATCCACCATGAAGACGGTATCAGCGCCCAGCATCCGTGCGCAGGCTGCGCTCAGTAGCCCCACTGGCCCAGCGCCGTAGATCGCTACCGACGAACCTTGGCCGATCTCGGCATTGATGACCGCTTGCCAAGCGGTGGGAAGGATGTCGGAGAGGAACAACACTTTGTCGTCAGCGAGGGTGGTCGGCACTTTGAACGGCCCGACGTTACCTTTGGGTACCCTGACATAGTCGGCCTGGCCTCCAGGGATGCCGCCATACAGATGGCTGTACCCAAACAGCGCTGCGCCTGGGGGAATGCCCTTTTTGTTGATGATCGATCCGCGACCGGTGTTTGTGGTTTCGCAGGCGGCAAACAGATCGTGCTGGCAGAAAAAGCAACTACCGCAGGCAATCACAAACGGGATCACTACACGGTCGCCAACCTGCAGGTTCGTTACGTCTCTGCCGACGTCTTCGACGATGCCCATGAACTCGTGGCCGAAGATGTCGCCGTGTTCGGTTTCCGGGATTTTGCCGCGATACAGGTGCAGGTCAGAACCGCAGATTGCGGTTGCAGTAACCCGAAGGATTACATCGTCCGCCTCAATGATGGTGGGATCCGGGACGGTATCGACCCTGACATCGTTTGCTCCGTGGTAGGTCAGTGCGCGCATGGTGCTTTCTCCTGCATCAGGTTCAGAGGTTATGCAGGGGAAGCCATGCACAGTAACAAAGTTCAGACAAACTGATTCAGTGGTTAACTTAGGCGCTAACTGTTGGGGTGAGGTTATTTTTAGATTTTTATAAAACTCGTCTTGAACCTTTTCAACTTTTCCTTTCGTCCTGAAAACGCGTGGTGCGTTAGCACGTATCGAGCGCAACTTGCTCCCATCCATAGACGGCGCGCATTTATATGAGCGCTTGATCAGCCCGCGAGGAGAAAAACATGTTTATTCACAATAAGCGCTTGCAATATACGGTGCGCGTCGCTCAGCCCAATCCCGGCCTTGCAAATTTGCTTCTGGAGCAGTTTGGCGGCGCTCAGGGTGAGCTTGCCGCTGCGAGTCGTTACTTCACCCAAGCGCTCGCCGAGGATGATCCAGGCCGCAAAGACCTGCTGATGGACATCGCGACCGAGGAGCTGAGTCACCTGGAGATTGTAGGTTCGATCATCGTGATGCTTAACAAGGGTGCCAAGGGCCGACTTGCTGAGGGCGTCGAAGAGGAGGGAGAGCTGTACCGAGCCATTAATGGGGCCGGTAACGATTGCCACATTACCAGCATCCTCTACGGTGCCGGTGCTCCGCTTACCAACTCGGCAGGGGTGCCATGGAGCGCGGCCTATGTGGACACCATCGGCGAACCGACGGCTGATTTCCGCTCCAATATCGCTGCCGAAGCGCGGGCGAAGATCGTGTACGAGCGCCTGATGAACGTGACGGACGACCCTGGCGTGAAAGAAGCGCTGGGTTTCTTGATGACACGAGAAATCGCCCACCAGCTTTCCTTCGAAAAAGCACTGCACGCCATTCAGCCCAACTTCCCCCAGGGCAAGCTCCCTGGCATGCCGGAGTTCACCAACAAGTATTTCAACATGTCCGGTGAGCCGAATGTGCGCGGCCCTTGGAATCAAGGCGAGGAGTGGGAGTACGTCGAGAATCCCTCGGCTGCCGTTGACGGCGGAGATGGCACCGCTTCGGTGGAACTGACCGCTCCTGATCTGGCGGTTTTGGAAGCCATGAAACTGCGGACAATATCCGATCCAGCCAGCAACCCGGTCACCGGCGCGGATCTTGGCTCGGGCTTGGTCAACGGTAAAGATGACTGATTGAAGGTGGGCCTATGAGCACTTCGAGAAGAAGGAATAAGGCTCAGGCTGGCATCGGCTTCGAGCATTTGATGAGCGAGGCGGTGGCAGAGTTTGAGTCCGATTCGCGTCTGGCTTGCCGAGCGATGCGAGTAAAGATGGCGATAGGCATATTTGGCGTTGGCTCGCTGCTGCCCAACGATCTGCCCCAGAAGCGTCCCACTGAGTCCTTACACGAGAGTCTGGTAAGCCACACCCTGCAGTGAAATCGATTTTCACACCCAAGGAGAATGATGATGGTTGCTCGCAAGACAGTTGAAGATCTGTTCATCCATGAGCTTTCGGATGTGTACAGCGCTGAGAAGCAGATCACCAAAGCATTGCCGCGCCTGGCTCGGGCATCTACCAACCCACTGTTGGCTGATGCGTTTACCTCACACCTGGCGGAAACCCAGGGGCAGATAGAGCGCATTGACCAGTTGGTGGAGTCGGCTGGATTGAAACTCAAGCGGATGAAGTGCGTAGCCATGGAGGGTCTGGTTGAGGAAAGCAAAGAGCTGCTGGATGAAATCGAGAAGGGGGCAGTGCTCGATGCGGCGCTCATCGGGGCATGCCAGAAGGTTGAGCACTACGAAATTGCCAGCTACGGCACCCTGATTGGTATGGCCAAGCACTTGGGAATGAAAGAGGCCGCCTCGCTGTTGGCAAACACGCTCGCAGAAGAAAAAGCCGCTGACGAGAAACTATCCGCGATTGCCGAAGAGGGCGGCAATCAAGCAGCGACGCTCGAGAAGTGAGTCTTTGTAGCCCGGCTTTCGCCGGGCTACTCGACAGGCGGTGTGCGCGTGAATGTGGTGTCTGATTCCGGGCTTGAAGACATGCATTCCATGAGCCTCTCCCGGGCTTGGGGCAGCACTCGGGGATACGCTGGGCTCGGGTATAGCCAGAAGAGTGAAACTCCGCCACGTAGTTCAGATGGTCAATTAAAAGGACAGCTGAGGGCAAACAGGCGCGGTGATATCCAACACCTTCTCAGATGGAGAAGGAAAATTGTACAAGAAAATTATTTTGTATCGGAAATCAGGCCAGTTGTCCGATACCCATATTTGTCCCCGCCACGGTCATTTAAGCGCTGTCGTGTTTTGCTATGGTTGGGTTTCCGTATAAGACTAAAGTCGTAGGAGGGCGGCATGCGTATTCGTGGTGATGTTTTTTGGGATTGGGCGGATCCAGTGCTTCATCATCGCAGCCACGAGGAGCTCGATGACGGCACGACTATTGATGTTCAGGTCAGGCTCTCGCGCACAGGTCAGACGCAAATGTTCATCGGCGTGTACGCAGGATGTGGAATGGCGCTGCATGAAGAAGCTTTCGAGTCCCGCCCCGGCGAGTCAATGACCCGGGCATTAGCCTGGGGGGTTGGTCGAGCAAGGCGTCTGTCTTAGCGTTTAGTTTCTTACGCCCGGCCAGTAGCTTCGAGAGCGATAACCTGGTCTACCTCTGAGGGAGCCCCTGAAATTCCTAGGCCGCCGATGACCTTCCCTGACTCATCGTAGATAACCACACCACCAGCAAAGCCAATCAACCCGTCATTTGTTGCTTCAAGCGTGTAGGTGGAACCGCCCGGGCGCGCTTGTTCACCAAGGAGAACGCTGTCCGTACGGAAGAGCGCCGCGGTTCGTGCTTTTTTGACGGCGATGTCTATCGCACCGGGTATGGTATCCTCCATCCGGAAGAAGGCAACTGGCAACGCAGACGCATCTACGATCGAAATGCAAACGTTGTAGCCTTCACGCCGGGCAATTTCCTGGCTGCGTTGAAGGATGTTCTGAGCAATGGATTCAAGCATTTAATGACCACCGTTGTTGACGAGTTTTCATTTCGACTGTCAGTTTGAGCTGGGTGGGTGGTTTATTCCCACCAGTATTCGACCTGCAGGCCGAAGTTGCTGCCGTGGCGAGCGCTGTTAAATGCCCCGGATGAAGATAAAGCCGAGTCCTCATCCATTTGGTCAGCCGCCAACTGTGCAGCACGATTCCATTTTGCATAGGTGTAGTAGAGACGTATTTCCGGGCGATCCCAGAACCCCGGGCCTTTTGGAGACCATGTCGGAGCGAATGTGATTTTGCTCAGCTTACGGGTGCCGTCTGAAGCCTTAACTTGATCGTGCCCCACTTCGGCGACGAGTTTGAATTGGTCAGAGATGGCGTAGACAGGTCTAGCTCCCACCGAAATCCAGTCTTGCTTCTCACCACCATCACGATAGTCGCGTTGCGTTACCACCTGGAATTGTCCACCGAAGCGAGGTGTGACCTGCCAATCGAAGTAATCCAGCAATCGCCAGCTACGGTTACTGCGATTCAGTTCCACATCTCCGGTTGTACCCAGATTCGTTCCAGGGCCCTGACCATGCTGGAGAGCAATGGTGTTTGCGTTGCCGCCAAGAACGTTGCTCTGGCGATGCTGTACCGTGACGGCCCAGCCGCTGTGACTATCGCCGCGCTTCGGATCCTCGATGTAGCTGAGGCCGAACATGCCTTCGACACTGAGCACCGATCCATCTTCCAGAGTGGCAAGGTCGTGGCGAGCACCGAATTCTGCGTACTGTTCACATTCATTGCCTAGACGGTACTTAGTAGGTGCACCTGGTAGCTGGAAGCAAGATTGATTGCCCCCGGATGTCGAGCCGCCAATACCGCTACGTAAATATCCGTTGAGCTCAAATGCATCTGCAGCTAAAGGTGATAATAAGCTGAATGCAGCCGAAAGCCCTAGCTTCTTGCTATGGAGCATGTGTGTGTCCTTTATTGTTCGATTTATGCAGGTGACAAACGTTTCGAGGCTTTGCTCAACTATTGTTGCTTAGAGTGTTGCGAAGTAAGCAGGGCTGTCCTAAGCGGGCAGCCCTGAAATATCAGCTCACTTTTTGTTCGCTGAGGAGGTGAAAGGATTCGCTGGAGGAGCGGCCGTGCTTCATCAGTACAGGCCCAAATACAGCAAGTGGTATGAGCAGAACAATTGGGAAGTAGAGCAGCTTATCGATACCAAAAGTACTAGCGACCAAGGCAATCGCAGCAGGCCCGAGAAGCATGCCTGAGTAGCCAATACAGTTGACGATCCCGATGTTGCGACCGGCATTTGCTGGATCTTTTCGGCCTGCGCTGGACAGCATCAAAGGAGCGATACTTGCCAGACCAAAGCCAAACATAGCAAAGCCTGCCAGTCCGGCGGTCTCGGTATTGATCACGACGATCAAGATCAAACCCGAAATGGCGATTACAGCGCTTAAGAATACCAGTCGAACTGCTCCTATAAGAGCAGCCAGGCGGTCGCCAATGAGTCGACCAATGAACTGGGCCCCAATGAAGACCGAGACGGCAACCCCAGCATCTGCGGCGGTGACCCCCAGAACACGACGTCTGTATTCTTGGCCCCAGTCAGCAACAGCACCTTCTCCAACCATACTACCGAGCAACAGTATGCCGAAGCCCAACATCAATGCGATCACGCCCAAGGAAGCAGAGCTAGCAGGCTGGGTGTCTTTAGCGTTCACCGGTTCCTCGGGTACCACCTCATGCCGGTCGAGCATGAAGACACCGGAAATGATGCCAATTACAAGCAGTAGTCCACCCAGGACTGTGAATGGGACGGCGGCGCTTTCTGTATAACGTGCAGCGAACCCACTACCTACCATTCCGAGAACAAAGCCACCCAATGAGTAAGCTGCATGGAAAGTGGTCATGATAGACCGCTGGTAGAAGCGCTCTACTTGGACGCCATGTGTGTTGTACGCCGTGTCCGCCGCACCACGTAGCAGCCCAAGGATGACACCGAAGGATAACGCGAAGTAGACGTCGGTGGTGTAGCCCATAGGGATGATCGAGAGGGGATATGCAACTGCGGTCGTTAGGAGAACTTTTTTAGCTCCAAACCTGTCCAGGAACATACCGACGATGAACGAGCCAATCGCGCTACCTACGCCAATACCAAATGCGATCATTCCAAAGTTGGCATCGCCTAGATCACCGTTCAGTCCCATGTGGTGACGAAATGCTGAAACGCCAGTCGACCAGATGTACATCATTGCCCCGAGAATCATGAAGCCTGCAAAGGTGGCGATGCGGGCTCGTCGAATTCGAGGGGGTGACAAGGCTACTGTTTATTTTATTCATTTTTTAACAAGTTCCTGTCCTGCGTGATTCAAAGTGTTATCTAGTCGCGCGGAGTAGATGACACCTTATTGTCAAAATTTATCAGCGATCCTTAGTGCGTTCGCCGCAATGGTCAGTGCAGGATTGACTGCTGCTGAAGACGGGAACGATGAACTATCAACTATCCATACGTTGTCGAGGTCATGCATCTTGCAGTTGCGATCTAGTACGCTTTTAGCTGGGTCTGTACCCATGACCGCTGTTCCGCATTGATGCGAATTTGTTGCAATCCCCATGCGCTCGGTTAGTACGACGGGGAAGCCTGCTTTTTTCATGATTGCTGTAGTTTTTTCAACCAGCTGCTCGTGGGCGCTGAGATTATTCGGCGTCCAATACACCTTAATGGAATCACGTTCTTCGTCATAAACAACGCGATTATCTTGCGTTGGAATATCTTCAGATGTCAGATAAAGGTCAACACTATGGCCAGTAATGAATCGCGAGATGATTGTGGATGAGGGGAGGGCGCTATTGAGCGAGGTCACCCAAGTTTTTCATTATGGCTTCAAGTGAGGTTTCGAGGATGTGGCCTCACTTGAATCCGGTCAGTCAAGCCCTGTCATGCTCCGATTTAACGGCGCGTATATGGTTAGGGTCTGACGAAGATTCCGCCCTGGAAGCGCATCACGACGTTATCGGGGTCAGGCTGAGGATCAGCCTCCAGGATTTCATCGCGGTAGTCGTCGGCGCTGTCCTGCGGCTGGTAGCCGAGGTGCTTGGCATAAGTGTTATCCCAGAAACTGGCAGCGTTGTTCGACGACCCGAAGACGATGGTGTGCCCGACCCGTGGTGCGGTCAGGCTCTTATCCACGAGCTGCAGCATGTCCGCGAACGACAGCCACGACAGCAGGTGCCGGCGATTGCTGGGCTTCTCTTCGCATGATCCGATGCGAATCGAGACGGTTTCCAGGCCGTGCTTGTCCCAGTACATCTGGGCCATACCCTCGCCGAAGATCTTAGCAACGCCGTAGTTCGAGTCCGGACGAGTAAGATCGCGAGAGTCGATGACTTCAGTCTGCTCGTAGAAACCGACAGCGTGAACTGAGCTCGCGAAAATGATGCGCTTCACGTCAGCCTTTCTTGCGGCTTCGTAGAGATGGTAAAAGCCCAGGATATTCACCCGGCAGATGTCTTCGAAGTGGCCCTCTTTCGACAGCCCGCCGAAGTGGACGATCGCGTCCATGCCCGCCACCAGCTCATTGATCTTGCTCGTATCCGCGAGGTCGGCCTGGAATAGTTCTTCGTTCGGCGCCGGATTGAGGAGGGGGGCGATATCCGTGGAGCGCAACACCTTCACTTTCGGCGCCAGGTACTGGCGAAGTTGGGTTCCGAGTAGGCCGGCAGCACCGGTGAGCAATACGCGATCATAGTTCATGACTGTACCTATATGTACTGGGTTCAAATGAAGCGCTTGAGTGTGAAGGCGCTGAGGTCGATTTGACTCTTGCCGTTGTAGAGTCGCTGAGCGACCGCTTCGCCAATCGCTGCGGAGTGCTTGAAGCCATGGCCGGAGCAGGCGGACACCACGAAAACACCGGGGATGTGCGGGTGATCGTCGATGATGAAGCCGTTGTCGGGAGTATTGGTGTATAGGCAGGAGCCTGCATCCATCACTTTGCGAAGAACACCATTCATATTTGGGCCAACGTGCTTGTCGTAGAAGTCCAGGGACTCTTCGATTGCGACACTCTTGTCCATGCCTTCATGGTCGATGTCCGGGGTGTCACGGCTGGCTACCATCTTGATCCCTTCGGCAGGTTCCATGATAGGGAAGCCGGTGAAGTAATCCTCGAGCCTGTCGGTCACGAACCAGATGAAGACTGGCATATTGTCGAACTTACTTGCGTCTTCGACGGCGTACCAGTGGAGCACTTGGCGGGTCACGGTCAAAAGCTTGTCAAACGGGGCGCCCAGCAAATTTCTACTCCAGGCGCCGGCGCAGGCGACAACTTTCCGTGCGCGGACGGTGGAGCCGTCAGAGGTCGAGACATGGACAATGCCGTCGCGGTGCTCAAGAGCAGTGACGATGGTGTTGGTACGGATATGGGCGCCAAGCTCGGCGGCCAGGTCGAGCTGTGTCTTGATCAGTGCCTCAGGGCGCATGTAACCGGAGTTCGGCTCCAGATACCCTCGGTCGGTATCACGGAAGGCTTTGAACTCGGGGTAGCGCTGACGAAGAGCAGCGGCGTCCAGGATTTCGTGAGGGATGTTGAATTGCTCTGCCATCTTGATGCTCGACTCCAGGAAGTCCTGGGCGCCGTGCAGCGGGGTCGCGCCGAGCATTGGGGAGCCGACGATCAGCGTCCCCGATTTGATCAGCAGCGGCTCGCCAGTTTCTCGCTCAAGCTCCTCGAGAATGCGGTGAGAGCGCTGGGCAAGCGGAACATAGGCGGGGCCTTCACCTACTGCTTCCCGTGTGACACGCGAACCACCATGGCTGGAGCCATTCGTGTGCGGTGGTACGAAACGGTCGATGCCAATTGTCGAAGCCCCTAGCTTGGCGCTCTGGTAAAGAGCTGCGGCGCCCATTGCGCCTAAACCCACAACCGCGACGTCATACACAATGGTTTCACCACTACTGTTCAGCATTACCTGGATTCCTCGTAGAGCGACTGGGCTGGCAGGATTGCCCAAGTGAAGGTAGAGGAGAGCCATGCATGCCGTGCAGTGAATCTGATCTCCCTTTACTGCGCGGGAGGAAGGGCGGCCCAGGCGACTTTGTTCTTGTTAGGTATGATGACTCTCCTTGAGTGATAATATCTCATGCGCTTTCCGCGTCAAGACCATCAGCCTCTTCTGGGCTTCGATCACCCATTGCCAGGCCGCGATAAAGCATCTGGCTCTTGCCCAAATGCGCCCGAACAGCCGCTCGCGCACCCTCGATATCACCGTCGCTGATCGCTTGGCAGATGGCTTTGTGCTCCGCAATCGACTTGTGCAGGTAGCTTGGAGTAATCAGGCCACGCTCCTTGGTTCCGGCGAGCGTTCGGCGGGGCAGGATAGCCAGGCCCAGGCGGTCAAAGAACTCAAGGAAGGCAGAGTTGTTGGTCGCTTCTGAGATAGAGCGGTGAAACGTCCAGTCCGCCGTTTCAGTCGGCTCGCCTTTGGCCAACAGCTCCGCGAAGGCGTCGGCAGCCTGCCAAATCTTTGCCTCTTGAGCCCAGGAGCGGCGGGCTGCGGCGAGACCGGCTGCATGGATTTCAACGGCCATGCGCAGCTCCAAGGTGTCTAGCATCGAGGCTGACTCGAACATCGCTCCCATCACTTGGGGTTCGACAGAGGAGGGTTGGTTGGACACGAAGTAGCCCACGCCGTGCTTGGCCTCTAATAAGCCATCAGCCCGCAGAGCAGCAACCGCCTCGCGAATCACCGTCCGACTTACCCCGAACTCAACGGCCAAAGCCTTCTCGGTCGGGAGTTTTTCTCCCACCTTGAGCGGCCCATCAACGATGCGTTGGCGTAGGGCTTGCTCAGTACGGAGGGTCAGGTTGTTGATTTTTTTCTCACTCAAGGTAGGCCTCATAAGGTGGTGTGCTGCTATGTGATCATAACACATGGCATAAGGTCGGTATCTGACACGTGGCGACCTGAAGAGTGTTCTAAAAACGACTAGGAGATCATAATTTCATGTCGACGTGTTGACAGGAGATATGATCACTTCCAGTATCGAGATCAACCGGTCAGCAGTGTGACTCGTTGGCGGGGACAGGCAAAAGCACCTTCCGGGAACATTTTTCCCGGCCAAACCAGGGTTGACTCGCATGAATAGTGATAAGGCTCGTGTAGGCGTCGACATCGGTGGCACCTTCACCGACGTGGCGCTGGAAAAAGATCGAGTGCTGTACTCGACGAAGGTTCTGACTAACTACACCTCTCCTGAATCGGCAATCGTCGAGGGGATCGCAATCGTCCTGGCACAGGCCAATATTGGCTTTGCTGACCTCGGATCCATCATTCACGGTACGACGCTCGCAACCAATGCGCTGATCGAGCGTCGTGGCGCCCAAACCGCGTTCATCACCACCAAGGGTTTCCGTGACGTCATCGAGATGCGCACGGAGAACCGTTTCGAACTTTACGACCTCGACATCGTGCTGCCGGCAGCCCTGATTGAGCGCCATGACCGCTACGTTGTCAGTGAGCGTGTAGGTGCCTCGGGCGAGGTAGTGCTCGAGCTCGACCAGGCCGAAGTAGACCGTGTCATTCTGGATATTAAAGAAGGCGGCTATGAGAGCGTTGCCATCGGCCTGATGCACTCCTACCTGAACCCGGCTCATGAGATTGCGATCCGTGAGCGTGTGCAGGCGCTTGCGCCGGAGCTGTCAGTATCCATCTCCAGCGAAGTCTCCCCACAGATCCGCGAGTTCCAGCGCTTCAATACCGTATGTGCCAACGCCTACGTGAAGCCGCTGATGTCGTCCTACCTGAATCGCCTGGTAGGCCGCCTGAAGAGCGAAGGCGCGTTGTGCCCGGTCTTCATGATCCACTCCGGTGGCGGCATCATCACCGTCGAGAGCGCTGCTGAGTTCCCTGTGCGCCTTCTCGAGTCCGGCCCTGCGGGTGGCGCCATTTTTGCGGCGACCATTGCTCGCCAGTATGGCCTCGACCAGGTCATCTCCTACGACATGGGCGGCACTACTGCCAAGATTTGCCTGATCGATGACCAAGCACCGAAAACCGCCAAGACCTTCGAGGTTGCTCGTACCTACCGGTTCAAGAAAGGCAGCGGTATGCCTATCTCGATCCCGGTAATCGAAATGGTTGAAATTGGTGCAGGCGGTGGTTCCATCGCCTCGGTAGATAGCATGCGTCAGATCCGGGTCGGCCCGCACAGTGCCGGTTCCGAGCCAGGGCCTGCTTGCTACGGTCGTGGCGGCGCCAAGCCTACCGTTTCCGACGCTGACCTGATCCTGGGTCGCCTTGACGCCGACAACTTCGCAGGCGGCGCAATGGTGCTTTCGACTGCCAGGGCTTTGGGGGCCGTCGAGACCGAAATTGGTGCAACCCTCGGCATCAACAACGAAGCGGCGGCGTTCGGCATCTGTGAAGTGGTCGACGAGAGCATGTCCAACGCGGCGCGTATGCACGCCGTGGAAAATGGCAAGGAGCTCAGCGAGTACACCATGATCGCGTTCGGCGGCGCTGCTCCTCTGCACGCCTCGCGGTTGTGCGAGAAGCTGGGTATCAAGAACCTGATCATCCCACCAGGGGCAGGTGTTGGTTCGGCAATCGGCTTCCTGCGTGCACCTATCGCTTTCGAATCCGTACGTAGTGCTTACACCCGCTTCGACCGTTTCGACGCCGTGAAGATCAATGCCGTCGTGACTGAGCTGAAGGACGAAGCAACTCGCTTCGTGCTAGCAGCCGATGCGAACGCCAAAATCTCGCTGGAGCTCACTGCCTACGTCCGATACGTCGGCCAGGGCTGGGAAATCCCCGTCGCTGTACCGGTGAAAACTTACAGCGCTGCAGACAAGTCGCTGCTCAAAGGGGCCTTCGAGCAGGCCTACACCAACTTCTTCGGTCGTGCCATCGACGGTCTGGATGCCGAAATCATCAGCTGGTCGCTCAGGGCTTCGTCCCCTGTGCAGGACGTAGCGCGTTCGCAATGGGTCGAGACCACTCAGCCTGTGCATGCGAGCAAGTCTCGTGAAGCATTCGATGCACAACGCGGTGAGTTCGTAACTGCAGTTGTTGTGGAGCGTTCCGAGCTGACGGCAGGTTCGCGAGTTTCGGGGCCGGCCATCATCGCCGAGCGTGAGACCACCACGATTGTTTCGTCCAGTTACGACGCCATCATGCAAAACGATGGCTGTATCCTGGTTCAGGCCAAAGGTTGAGGAGTGTGAGCATGAAACTGCAGCAAGATGCCGTAGCACAAATGCGCTACCAGATCATGTGGAACCGCCTGATCTCGGTAGTGGAAGAGCAGGCCCTCACTCTCGTCCGCACGGCGTTCAGTACCAGTGTTCGCGAGGCCGGTGACCTCTCTGCCGGCGTGTTCAACCGCGCCGGTGATATGGTCGCCCAGGCAGTTACCGGCACCCCTGGTCACGTCAACGCGATGGGTGAAGCTGTTGGACACTTCATACGTGAGATCGGTGAGTCGAACATCTTCGAAGGTGACGTATACATCACCAACGACCCTTGGAAGGGCACTGGCCACCTGCACGACTTCACCGTCGTTAGCCCAGCCTTCCGTAACGGTGGTCTGATCGGTTACTTCGCCTGTACCGCCCACGTGGTGGACATCGGTGGTCGTGGTTTCGGCCCCGATGCTTCGGAAGTATACGAGGAAGGCCTCTTCGTACCGATCATGAAGTTCGCCGAGCGTGGCGTGGTGAACAAAGACCTGATCAACATCGTGCGCAACAACGTACGTGAGAACGAGCAAGTCGTCGGCGACCTGTACTCCCTGGCTGCCTGTAACGAAGTGGGCCAGCGCCGTCTGCTGGAAATGCTCGACGAGTTCAGCATCAGCGACATTGAGGACTTGTCGACCTTCATCTTCGAGCGCTCCTACGAAGCTACCGTCGAGCGTATCGCTAAGTTGCCACAAGGTGAGTACAGCAACTCGCTCACCGTAGATGGCTACGACAAGAACGTCACCCTGGCCGTAAAGCTGACTGTCAACAACGACAACATCGTTGCCGACTTCGCCGGCACCTCTGGCCCGAGCCCGCTGGGCATCAACGTACCGCTGATCTACACCACGGCTTACGCTGCCTACGGCCTTAAGTGCGCACTCGCACCTGAAATCCCGAACAACGCGGCATCGCTGAAGCCATTCCTGGTCACCGCGCCGACCGACTGCATCCTCAACGCCCAGCGTCCTGCGGCGGTGGCTGTGCGTCACGTCCTGGGTCACTTCGTCCCAGATACCGTTCTAGGGGCAATTCACCAGTTCTTGCCGGACGTTGTTCCAGCCGAAGGTGCGGGCGCCCTATGGAACATTCACCTCAGCGTTCGCCCTGCGAATGGCGCGGTAGCGGATGGGATCACCCGTCATCGCTCCGAGATCCTGATGTTCAACAGCGGCGGTTCCGGTGCTCGCCCGAGCCTGGACGGCCTGAACGCCACCGCATTCCCGAGCGGCGTTCACAGCATGTCCGTCGAGGCCAGTGAGCACACCGGGCCGGTGATCGTGTGGCGTAAAGAGCTGCGTGATGGCTCGGGTGGCGATGGCAAGCGTCGTGGAGGTCTGGGCCAGGTGGTCGAAATCGCTCCGCTCGACGGCCATGAGTTCCATTTCAACGCGATGTTCGACCGTGTAGCAAACCCTGCCCGTGGTCGTAACGGCGGTAGCGATGGTGAGCCTGGCAAGGCCCGCCTGGATGACGGCAGCCAGGTCAACACCAAAGGCCGGCAGTTCGTACCAGCAGGCCGTCGCCTGATCATCGAGTTGCCAGGCGGTGGTGGTTACGGTGCCCCGGCAGAACGCCTTGAATCCGACCGTCTCAGTGATCGTCGCAACCAGTACACCGTCGAGAAGTAATACCACGGTTGGAAAGAGGGAGCAGGGAATGAAAGCGAGCGAGCAGGTGGTATTGGGATCGGGTTATCGGGGCGTCCCGCCTGGTGTGTCGGAAATCACCAAGTCGGCCTTCGAGGCAAAAGGGTGGCACCCAGCAGGGGGACAGATGTCTCTGCCGGTGCTCTCCCTGGACAAGAATATTTTCTACAACAACGTCCAGGTCATGCATCAGATTGCCCGTGCATTCGATGCTCAGTTGGCGCCGCACGGCAAAACTCCGATGTCACCTGCCATCGCGCAGATGATGGTCGCTGCTGGCTCCTGGGGCGTATCGGTTGCTGACATGCGTCAAGCGAGCGTGATGCTGGAAAGCGGGATCGAGCGGGTGCTGTTGGCGAATGAGATTGGTGGGCGTGCAGCTGTTGCCCGTCTGCTCGATCTGATCAAGCGCTACCCCACCAGCGAGATCGCCCTTTTCGTGGATAGCGCAGAGTTCTTTGAGGCTTTAGAGGCCGCATGGATTGAGCAAGAGATGGATGCGTCACTCGGCTTGCTCATCGATATCGGCTGCGGACGGGGTGGGGTAGAGGATCCCGTCGTAGCAGAGCGCCTGATTCAGCGCATCGGTCGGACTCGTGCACCAGGTATCCAATGCATTGGCGTAGCGGCCTATGAAGGCACTGCCATGCGAGAGACGCAGGAAGAAACGGAGGCTGTTCTCAAGGAGCTCTTTGATCGCGTGGCAAGTGCGTTCAAGGCTCTGCGAGAGTCCGTAGGTGATGAGCGCAAGCTGATCCTCTCGGCAGGCGGCTCCACGTTCTTCGACTATGTGATTCGCATGTCGGGGCCCATCGTGGAAAACGACCCCAATGCCTTCCTCCTGCTTCGAAGCGGCGCGTGCTACTTCAGCGATAACGGTCGGATCCGTCAGCGCCTCATGAAGATAGCTGACAGGGGCTTACTCGGCCAAGCCGTTTCCCAGGTTATCAGGGGGGCGTTCCATCCCGCATTGCGCCTGTGGGCTGAAGTGATCTCCCAGAACAGCGATAACCAAGCCATCTGTGGACTGGGCCTGCGTGACGCTTCGCACGACCAAGGGCTACCTGTCCCTCTCCAGCTGTGGCGCGATGGCACTGCGATCAGCCTGCTCGAGGGCATTGCCGAAACCACCAAGCTCAACGATCAGCATTCATTTGTTCAGCTGACTGGCGTGGAAGTGAAAGTCGGCGATGTCATCGAGTTCGGTATCCGCCACCCCTGCACCTGCATTGATAAACATGCGCTGGTCTTCGGCCTAGGTAGCAAAAACACCGTCGACACCGTTTATCAAACTTATTTTGGATAGGTGACACCTATGTCTGAAGTCGAAGTTCGTATGAAGTCTCGCGGCATTGTGCTGCCCGGCGTCTCCCGTCCGCGTGCCAATTATGTGCCCGTTACTGAGGCCAATAACATCCTCTACGTTTCTGGCCAAGTGCCTCGTATGGAAGGCGTGGATCTGTATGTAGGCCGGGTCGGCGAAGTGATCTGCGCCGATGAAGCCAAAGACGCCGCTCGCGTGTGCGCCTTGAACATCATTGCCCAGCTCAGGGCGTACCTGGGCGGTGATCTGGATCGAGTTAAAAGCTGCGTGCGGGTTCGCGGCTATGTCAACGCGGTTCCGGACTTCACCTCTCACGCTGCAGTGATCAATGGTGCTTCTGACCTGATCGTGGAAGTATTCGGTGATCGTGGGCGCCATTCTCGTACAGCCATCGGTGTAGGCTCCCTGCCTCACGGCTTTGCTGTGGAAGTAGATGCGGAGTTCGAGCTGGCTGACGAGTAATAGGGTGGCGTGATGCCAGGTCGTATGGGGAATCGCTATGGGTTACCAATTTGATTTCAGTGTCGTGTGGGAATCGTGGCGGATGCTGTTGGACGGCACGCTTTCCACCTTGTATCTGACCGGAGTGTCGGCTGTGCTGTCGCTGATCTTGGGCGTGGTGCTGATGCTGATGCGCCGCCAGAAGAAGGGTGTTGCACGTGTAGTCGCCAAGGTGTTCATCGAGGTGGTTCGCAACACGCCATTCTTGGTGCAGCTGTTGTTCGTGTTCTTCGGTTTGCCGGCATTGGGCATCAAGTTCTCGGTCGAGGGCGCAGCCATCATGGCCCTAACCATCAACACAGGTGCCTACATCGCAGAAACACTGCGAGCCGGTGTTGCAGCATTGCCGAAAGGGCAAGTGGAAGCAGGAAAGGCATTGGGGATGTCGTCGTTCAATGTCTTCTTTGATGTGGTGCTCAAGCCGAGCCTGAGGATGGTTTATCCGGCGCTATCTAGCCAGTTTGTCTTGATGATGCTGACTACCAGCGTGGTGGTTTCTATCTCGCAGGCCGAACTCACCTACACCGCACAGATGATCGAGTCGTCGTCTTTCCGGAGCTTTGAAGTGTACCTGGTTGTGACAGGTATCTACCTTGCGCTGTCGCTCGTTGTCTCCCTGCTCCTGAAGGCGTTCGGCAAGTTCTACTTTTCCTACCCGGTGAGGTGATCGAAGTGATCAGAGATATCGGTATTAATGACTTCTTCCTCCTCTGGGAGGGCCTGAAGTGGACGGTGATGCTCTCCGTGATCGCTTTCATCGGCGGTGGTGTAGGTGGCCTTGCAATTGCGCTCTGTCGTACCTCGCAGCTCAAGGTTCTGAACTGGATTTCGGGAATCTACATCGAAGTGTTTCAAGGAACGCCGCTGCTCCTGCAGTTGTTCGTTGTTTATTACGGTGTTGCTCTGTTGAACCTCGACATCAGCGCCTGGCTAGCAGCGGCAATCGGGCTGACGCTTCATGCCAGTGCCTATCTGGCTGAGATCTGGCGTGGCTGCATCCAGGCGATACCGCTGGGGCAACATGAGGCTGCGCGAGCCCTGGGGTTGTCCACTGTTCATCGTTCACTGGACGTGATCCTGCCCCAGGCTTTCAAAATCTCGCTACCTCCGACCGTTGGCTTCTTGGTCGGCCTGATTAAGGGGACGTCTTTGACCGCGATCATTGGTTTCACTGAACTGACTCGAGCTGGACAAGTGGTATCCAACAATACCTTTCAACCACTTGTCGTCTTCGCAATCGTAGGGACTTTGTACTTCTGCATTTGCTGGCCGTTGTCTCTCTGGAGCGACCGACTCGAGAGGAAAACATCTCTAGCTTGAACTTCTTTTGCTGCCTTGTTTTCCCGAAAAAAACTCACAATTCAAAGGATACAAGCAAATGAAAAGCACCACTCGCCCGTCGCTCAACGCGTGCAAAAAAGCTGCTGCAGGGGTTTTCAGCCTTGCCCTACTGTTCAGCGCCGTTCAAGCTCAGGCTCGCTCCGTCGATGAGATCAAATCGTCGGGCACCATGACCTTCGGCATCGTTACCGACCAGGTTCCCTTTGGCTTCATCAACGACAAAGGGGATAACGATGGCTACGACATCGAACTGACCCGCATGATGGCGGCTGAGTTGGGTGTGAAGCCAAAATATGTCGCCGTCACCGCAGCGAACCGTATCCCGCTGCTTCTCACCGGGAAGGTTGACATGCTGGTCTGCGTCCTGGGGATGTACCCTGACCGTGCCAAGGTCGTGCAGTATCTGAAGCCCTACGCAGCCATCCAGACCACGCTCTACGCCCAAAAGAGCCTCGCGATTCCTGACGTCGCCTCGCTCAGCGGCCACACAATTGCTGTGCCACGTGCCAGCTCCATCGATAAGCAAGTCAGTGACATCGCCCCGAAAGACGCCACCGTGCGCCGCTTCGACGACGACGCGTCCTCCGTCCAAGCGCTGCTGTCCGGCCAAGCCGACATGCTAGGTGGCTACAGCCACTACTTCGCGGCCATCGACCGCGCGAAGCCTAATACCTACGAGGGCAAGTTGACCCTCTCTACCGAGTATCTGGGCATTGCGGTGAAGCCTGCCGACAAGTCATTGGTGGCATGGGGGGATGACTTCCTGACCCGCCACGAGGCCGACCAGTCGCTCAATACACTCTACAAAAAATGGTTCGCCACTGACCGTCCAGCCATGCCTGAAAGCCTGCCAGGAATTTCCTATGCAACCAAATAAGAGCATTGCTCACGGTTTAGAACTGGAGTTCGGTATGTCCCAAAAAGCGATTGAAGTCTGTGGGATCGACAAGTTCTACGGAGAGCACCATGTCCTGAAGGGCATCAATCTGTCTATCGAGCATGGTGAACACATCGTGCTGTGTGGCCCTTCGGGCTCCGGCAAGTCGACGCTGATCCGCTGCATCAACTACCTGGAAGAAATTCAGGAAGGGGTCATCAGGGTCAATGGCGTAGAGCTGGATAAGAAAGGCAAAAATGCCGATCTAGTCCGTAGGGAAGTCGGCATGGTCTTCCAGCAGTTCAACCTGTTTCCCCACCTGACGGTGTTGGAGAACTGCATTCTGGCCCAGAAGCGAGTCAAGCGCCGCACCGCCAAGCAGGCGGAAGAGGTCGCTCTGCACTTCCTCGACAAGGTCAGGATCGTCGAGCACAAGCACAAGTACCCAGCACAACTTTCCGGTGGTCAGCAGCAGCGCGTGGCCATCGCCCGCGCCTTGTGCATGGATCCCAAGATCATGCTGTTCGATGAGCCGACCTCGGCGCTCGACCCTGAGATGGTCAAGGAAGTGCTCGACACCATGGTCTCGCTGGCAGAGGAGGGGATCACCATGATCTGCGTAACCCACGAGATGGGTTTTGCCCGCGCCGTGGCCCACCGGGTGATTTTCATGGACGGTGGACAGATCGTAGAGTCGGCTCGTCCCGATATCTTCTTCACGAAGCCGGAGCACCCACGCTCGCAGGCCTTCCTCAGCCAGATTCTGAGTCATTAATCGACCGAGGAGATCGGAAATGTCTTCACCACTTCACATGTTTGCAGTAGCTCTGTCGCTGTCGTTTTGTTCGTTCATGAGCTATGCGGCAAGTCCAAATGAGATCAAGGAAAACGGTGTTGTGGTGATTGGCTGCCAGGAGGATCAGTACCCCTGGGGGTTCATCAACGACAAGGGACAACCCGATGGCCATGACATCGAGATCGCCAAACTGATCGCCAAGGAGCTGGGCGTTGAACTTCAGCTTGTGAGAATCACGGCCCAGAACCGCATTCCGATGCTGCTCACGCATCGGATCGACTTCCTGGTGCCAGGTATGTCGATCACGCCGGAGCGAGCGAAGGTGATTCAATACACGCTTCCTTACTCGAGCAATGAGGTCACCGTCTTCGCGCCAGGGACATCGGAAATCTCGGGCATGAAAGATCTCGCCGGGAAGACGGTGGGCGTAGCCAGGGGAAGCATCTTCGACACCCTGCTAACGCAGCAGGCCCCACCGAATGCATCGATTCGGCGTTTTGATGATGACGCATCGACCGTGCAGGCACTCGCATCAGGACAAGTCGAGGCTATCCTAGGAAGCTTCACCTATGGGCTTGCTCTCAGCACGGGACGGAGCGGTCGATTTGAGGACAAGTTTTCTGTGGCGGACAATTATCTGGCGATGGCTGTGCGCAAGGAGGACAAAGCGATGCTAGATTGGCTGAATAAATTTGTGCAGCGCAAAAAGGCCGATGGAGAGCTTGCCGCTATTTATTCCAAATGGATGAAGGGAAGCCTCCCAATGCTCCCCGAAAGAATGGATGGGATCGATTTCGGCTCTAATAGACACCACTAGATTGATGTCGCTACTTCGACGAGTCGGGTAATTCAGACCTAGACACATCCAAGGCTGGGATCTCTGGCTTCTTCGTGGTTTGCTTCATCCTTGTGTCTGAGAGAGACCTGCAGGCGGCCTACCAGCGGGCAGAGGAGCTTCGCCGGCAGCATTTCCAGTTAGGCGAAATAAAGTCGAGTAAGGTGCGAGTGAGGGGTGCTGATCGGCGTGTTCGTATCCTTACCGGCTTGTCGAAGATTCCGATCAAGCTCTCTTTCGTCGTCGTTGACAAGGGGCGCATCTACAAATACGGAGGCCTGCAGTTCAAGACCTCGTTCGTGAAGCACATCAACGGATTACTCTACCGGTGGCTTTTTAGGAACTGCCGCAATCTAGAGATGACTGTGGATGAGTATGGCGGCGTCGAGTTTCAGGAGAGCCTGAAGGCATACGTCCAAGATCGCTACGGCGTAAGCGTCCGGCGAACTCACCTTCCGAACTCCAGCATTAAGGGCGATGGTGTCCGCGTATTTTTAAGCGGACGCGATCACCCTTATCGCCAGGATTTCCATGCGCCAACGAAGCTCTTATCCGA